>JAJSZT010000170.1 GCA_030272815.1 Deltaproteobacteria bacterium | reverse complement strand
ATAAATAGATGGGTGCAAAACGTGAGTAATAATAAAATATATATCCGGATAATTTTTTGTTCGCTTATTGTTCTTTCATCATGTGGATACAGTTTTAGAGGCGGCGGTAATTTGCCGGAAGGCATAAAAAGCCTTTCAATAAAAATGCTCGAAAACCGAACTTCTGAAACCGGAGCAGAAAATATTTTTACAAATGATCTCATTTATGAAATTACCAGTTTCGGCAAAGTCGTTTTAACAAAAGAAGACAGTGCCGATGGCATTCTTACTGGAGTCATTAAATCCATGCGCATTGATGCAATTTCCCACCGGGATTCATACTCATCGCTTGAAAGGCGGGTAATTGTCACACTAAGCTTGAAATTGACAGATCGGACCGGCAGAGTAATATGGTCGGCAAAAGACCTTTCTGCAAGCGAAGACTATATTGTATCATCCGATAAACAGACAACAGAAAGAAACAGACGGGAAGCTGTTAAAACTCTTTCTAAAAGATTCGCAGAAAAAGTTTATAATCGTTTAACGGACGATTTTTAGGACCTGTCCTATAGATTTCCGTAAAAGTTTACCACGGAAGGGCACTGAGTTTCACTGAAAATTATAAACAATGAGTAAGGAACGGGGACGAAATAACTTCCTCAAGTAGGTGCAGCATGGGAAGTATATAAAAAACTTGTTCCTGGTTATAATGTTGAGAAGTATATTTTGATAATTCAGTGTAATTCCGTAAAAATTCGTGGTGGACTTTTACATATTTCCTATGGATTAAAATAGTTAGGTGGCGGTTGCAACTGCAAGTTTTGACAGGCGGGATATTTTTCTGGCGGCAGTTTTCTTATGGATCACACCTTTTTTTGCTGCTTTGTCGATTAGTGACTGGGCTGTATTAAGCTTTTTTAAAGTCATTTCGCCGGAATCTTCATTTAAAGATAGTCGTACTTCCTTGGTTACCTTTTTAATACTGGTTTTTGTGGACTTATTTCGCATGCGTCTAATTTCATTCTGCATAGCGCGTTTTAATGCTGATTTATGATTAGCCAATTATAAACTCCTTTCCAAAAGATTTAAAATCGTTTATATATTACTTAGAAATATGGCTGTCAAGAAAATTTGTTGTAATTTATACCTCAAAATATCAGAGCGTCCCAGCTTAAGTTGGTAACTGGATGAATATAAACATTCATCGTTGTTCATGCAACAATGACAGAGAACAGAAAACAGAAAAGGGGTCAATGTTCATAATGATGAATTACAAAAAACCGAAACTGTACTTTGAAAAATCAGGGGTAGTTGATCCAAAGGCTTCCTATTATGTTTCCATGGAAAATGTTACGAATATGGATAAACAGGATATCAAAACCATGGTTGACCTGGGAAGATACTTTTCCATATTTGCCCCCAGGCAGAGCGGAAAGACCACCTTTTTTGAGGGCTTTTGCCATAAGCTGAAAAAAGACACAACCTATATACCGATTCTTCTCAGTTTTCAGGACTACAAAGAGTTGGACAAGGCCACTTTTTACGACCTGATCCAGGAAGGAATCTACGAGCAGCTTTTGGAACGATTAGAGAAAGTCGATTGCGAAAAGATGGAAGCTGTGCGTGATCTGCTAAGCACGCATCATATCAGCAATCATATCTCTTTACGAAAATTCTTTGAAAAATCGAACAAGGTCATTCCTTCAAAGCGCATCATTATCTTCATTGATGAATTCGACGGCATCCCTATTGGGGAACTGGAGAACTTTCTAACATCTATCCGGGAACTATATCAAAAATACAAAAAGCGCACCGGCAAGGCCATTTACTCCGTTGGTCTGGTAGGCATCCGCAACATTACCAAGCTGATTGTAGGTGGTGTCTCCCCTTTTAACATCGCAGATCAGGTCAAACTCCCTCCATTTACACTAAAAAATGTCCGTGATCTTTATGCTCAATATACAGAAGAAACAAACCAGCCCTTTACGAAAAAAGCTGTAAAAAAAGTATTTGATGAAACATCCGGACAACCCTGGCTGGTAAACCGGCTTGGAACTATTCTGACG
>JAJSZT010000169.1 GCA_030272815.1 Deltaproteobacteria bacterium | reverse complement strand
TAATTCATTTAGTTTTTCAATGTAATCAAATTTTATTTCCTTTGGAAGAGTATTTACGAAACGGAATACATAATCATTAACATCTTCTGATTCAAAATAATCGTCTTCTTCTCCGTACTTCTCAATATAAAGATAGCCATCCTCAAAAGCTTGTTCCACATCTTCCACCATCTTGATGATCAAATCCCCAATCTGTGAAGGCAATTTATCCCATAACCCTCTAAGCTTTTCCAATTGCTTTAATAATTCACGCTCAAATCCACTGGGGTTGTATAATAATTCCTCATCAGAAAGTATGTTTTTAATTGTTTTTGAAGTTTTATCAAATATAGTCAATGCCTCTTTTTTAGAGGTAAATTGGCTATTGATATTATCAATAAAACTTTGAGGGGCGAACTTTAAAATTAAGGTAATAAGTTCATCTTTTGTAAGGCTTTCTAAATAATTACGTATTTTACTTTTTGAGTTAGCTTTACTCATAATTATCTCCTAACCCCCAAACCGGCTGGTGTGAAGCGCAGCGAAACACCAGTCAGGTGAACTAACAGGTTGTGCATTCCCCTTTCAGGATAGACCAAATCCTCTGTAACACCTTGTGATTCAAGATATTTTACTGCACTATTTTTTAAATTCTCACTCAGAATGAGTTTGATAAACACTCTTTTTTTATTTTTATCTTCATAGCTCGCCCATACATCAGCCAAATCATACCGAAAATCCATTTGGGCTATGTAAACTGGCACTTGATTTATGGAACGGGGTTGAAAAGTCTGCTTCGATGGATGGAATAGGAGCGGAAATGTTTTATTTCCATTTAAAAATTCTTCACCACTCATCAGGGATAAAATTTCACCAAGTTTTTTTGCCTGTCGGGTTTCGCCTGTAGCAACAGCATCACATATCCATACAGCCCCATTTCCAGAACTGACACTTCTTGTTTTGCCTTTTCCCCTGTAAGTTGCAAAATATAAAGCGATATCTTTGGAACGACTCCAGTCAACCAAAAAAGTGCCATTTATAAAGTAATCTCTTTCTGGATATTGTTGAAGGTTTTTCAGCAACTCGAACCAAGGATCAATACCATCATATTTTTCCTTCTCAAAAGATTCTTGACTTGGTTTCCAAACTGTTCCGAACTTCAGCAAATGCAAAGAGGTTATAGTACGATGGAAAGATACCGTATGCCTAATTTCATTCTTTAATTTGTGGTAGTCTGAAATAGTAAATATGTGTTGGATGCAATTTCTGACAAATGTTGAATCAACAAACCATTCATAATTCGTTTGTCCCCTGAATAACGGCGCAGGATCTTCGCCCTCACAAGAACTGATAATATGATCTAATTCAATAAGGAAGGAATCAAATGATGATGGAACCCATTCACGCAAATCATCACTGTGCTCTGTGCTTTTCAGTTTTGGTCGGATTATTTTCATAATTTCTTGGATTATTTTTTATATACAACGCGGAAGTGAGCTGCGGGTCTGATGAGATTCAAGCCAGCACGGCCTTTAACGAAAAACCGCCCGGCTTTACCCCGTCAGCTCAACTGAATTGTTATGCAAAGACCTTCAGCTTTTCGTATAAAAACTCCGGGGCAAAGTCAGCACCATTAGGCCAAACAACTGTGTGAAGCTCTTGGTTAACAGTAAAATTCTTAAAATAAGAGATATCCTTTAAAGGCTCAAAAATCTCTCCATCCAATTCCTGTTCAAAATCAACCTCTCCCTCAGATCCTTCTGAAAAACGAAGAAGAAGAGTGTAATTGTCAACATACTTTGCATCGATGACTCTTGGTATCATAGGACTACTCCAAAGGTGCAATTTTCTTCAAAGGTTTCTTTTCCTCTACGAACTGCCAGTTTTCTAACAGCTCATCTTTGTGAAGTTCGTGCCATTCTATAACATGCCTGAGTGCCCGTTTCGGGAAACGTCCATTAATAACACCGGATTCAATCTCAACGGTTATCTCATAATCGCCATACATTGCATGAAAGTGTGGTGGTGCATGATCCTTATAAAACATAGCGATAACAATTCCAAGAAATCTTGAAATCTCAGGCATAATAATTACTCCAAAAAGTTTTAAGTCAATTAATCAATGGCATAACGCGAAAGTCAGT
>JAJSZT010000168.1 GCA_030272815.1 Deltaproteobacteria bacterium | reverse complement strand
GATGCAAGATTTTTTGATTGTACCCATGGTAAAATGAGAAAGCGAGCATTATTAATAATCAAATGCAAATTGCGCTTGCGCTGTTCGTGATCCCATCCAATAAATTTGTCTCTGGGTGATGTCTGCCATGCTGCCGCTCCAAATCCTGTCAATGCAAGAATTTGACCATTCGCAGTAATAAAGTAACGAAGCTGTGCTCCAGGTAAAGGTGTATAGCCAAGATAATGGTAACGTTCAATATACTCATTCCATAGGGATGAATTGGTTTTGTTAATCATTTGAAGCTGTAAATGAGGTAATTGATTAACAGGGCAGAGAATAGAGTCCTGAGGATCAGTTGCTGGTGTGAATTCAATTTTTCGGATAACGGCCTTGGCCCTGAGCGGTTCAGGCAATTCTATAAGGCCATCTTCCTGCATGCGCAACATGGCGACACGGCATGACATATCCTTTAGCTTGCCATCAGGTTTGAGCCATTGAAGCATTTGGCAAACTTCCCGGGAAAGTTTTGCACGGTGGAATTGTGGATTTTCTTTTATGAGAGATCTGATTTGATCAAGTTCTTTGTTGGTGAAGTCTCGTCCACAGTAGCGTGTCATGATGTGTCAGGAGGTTTAGCGAGTTGATGCAAGCGATCTTCATCCATTTCCCAGGGAAGAAAAGATGACAGATCATCCGGAGCTTGACCATTGTTTTTTGCACACTCTGTCAGGTATAATCTCAACCAGTGATTGCAATTAAGATTCCAAAGAATTATCGTTTGAAAAATTGAAAACATCATTGCTGCAAGTTTTGAACTCCAGAGACTTCCCGAACCATAATAATTTTTACGCCCTGTGACAGGATTGCGTATTGATCGTTCTCCTGGATTGTTGTCCATTGGGACTTCCGGATGGTCTATAAAGACAGTCAGGCCTTCCCAGTGATTTTTAAGACTGATCAGAATTTTTTGGCAAACTCCCTGTAATAAATCAGCGTCAGAAAAATCCTGAGCCAAAAATTCGTCACGTTTTTCAGCCATCTGATTTATTTTATCAACAAGATCATCATGATTTTTTTTAAAATCTTCAGACTGCCATTGAATGGGAAGTTTTTTATCAAATTCTTCGCAACGCTTGTTATTGATGAGGTAAAGCTTTCCAATCATTTCTGTCCACATAAATGCCCACTCTTCCAGATCGGGATATTTGCAGGCTGCATCCAGAAAATCACGACGTACATGTGCCCAGCAAAAAGCCAGAATTATGAAATCCAATTGTTTTGCCAATGATTTATAAGCACTGTAACGATCACAAACCAGAATTATTTTATCACTTTGTATATTTTCAAAATGAGACACAGGAACATCTGCGCCACGTCCCGGAGCAATCTGGAAAAATATTACAGATGAGGATCGGCATAGCCACAACCACCAGCGATTGCCAACTTTGCCCTCTAATGACTCAAACACTTTCCATCCGCTTTCATCATTATGAAATCTGTCTTCAGCCATTTGCTGATTATAAAGAGCGTCATAAACTGGATTGAATAAAACAAGAAGTTTTCGTAAACCATCGGTGATGCTTCCCTGGGAAATTGGTAAACCAAGTTCCTCATAATTATTAAGGAGTCGACTGGTGGGCTGACTATAGAGGAATTTATTCAAAAGAACGCCTTCCCAAATGGAAATTCCATATGGGCTTTTGGGTATAACTCTTGGAGCAGGAGGGGCTATAACAAAATTTGGAGCATCTTCACATGAGCAATTTTTCCTGTAACATTTGCGTTTGATCTTGCGTTTATAAGCCTTAACCTCAACTTCAACTATTTCTGAATCTTCTGTTCCATTGGAGATGTATGGTTTGCCGCATTTAGGACATAATTGCTCTTCCTGCGAAAGGTCAATGTATTCATCTTTTACCGGCAGATCAGGTTTTGGAGTGCGTCCATGACCTTTTTTACCTGGTTGTTGACCTCGTGGGCGGGGGGATTTTGATGGTTTTGATCTTCCTTCATTCTTGCCGGAATTACTTTTTTCATTTGATTTACCAAATAGCCGTTTTTTTAGATCTCGAATTTTCCCTTCTTTTTCCTGTAATTCCTTCTTTAGTTTTTCCTCTCGTTCTTTTGCTTTTTTATGCAGGGACTTCCAATAATTCACTTCCCATTTAAGC
>JAJSZT010000167.1 GCA_030272815.1 Deltaproteobacteria bacterium | reverse complement strand
CGGTTATGATACTATGAAAAATTTTGATATGAATTGTTGGATTTGTGGTGATAAAGGAACTCCGGGTGAACATCTGATAAAAGCTTCAGATATTAAGATGCTCTTTCCAGACATTTCACAAAAAAAGCCAGCATACAAGCATACAAGTAATCGTAAAAATATACCGATTGGCAGCAAAAAATCAAACCGGCTGAAATCGAATGCATTAATATGCAAGAAATGCAATAACCAACGAACTCAGGCATATGATAGTGCTTGGGAAAGCCTATCTTGTTACATTTATGACAACTGGAACACAATTAACCAGACGAATCGGATAGATTTAAGAAAGGCGTTTTCAGGTTGCATAGAAGGAAGCGCAAAAAATTTTCATCTTTATTTTCTAAAACTCTTCGGATGCTTATTGGTTGAATCAAAAAATTACAAAATCGCAAATGAGTTCGCAATTTCAATTCGAACTAAAGATCCGCATAATGATGTTTTTATTTTTTTCGTGAAGACCGCTGACTTTATAGGGCAATCTTGCGTGGGCATTTCCGACCTTGACGTTATCTATTTCGATGGAAGCAATCTGATCCGAGCCTCATGGGTCTACATGATCGGAGAGCTCAGCCTTAGGATTGTTTACCTTCATCCTGATCATAGTCATTTAGAGCCAATAAGGGGTTGGAATCCTAAATATTTATCAGATGTTATTAACATTACGAATATTGGATAAATCATATAGGGATAGGGCCGCCCATCACTGAGCGCCCCTCCCACACCACCGGACATACGGATCACGTATCCGGCGGTTCGGCTGATAAAAGCAGGCACAGATAAAACAACATCCGCTCTGCCGGGCCTAAAAGAGCCGGACGTTAGACGAAACGAAAAATTACTTTTATGAATAACTTTTTAACTAAAAATCCCCTGGTATTTCTTCTTGGTGCAGGATTTGATTGTGATGCCACTTGTGAAGCCGGGCAAACAAAGTCTTTTCCTTCTGGTCGTCCGCCTCGATATCCACTTGTCAGCGATCTTTTAGATATCTGCTTCGGACTTGATACTTTGCCTCCTAACAAGTCTGTCGAAGATCTGTTTCAGGATAGTATCAAGAATAGAGATCGAAAACCACTCGAAGTTTTGTACAAGATATTGATGAAGGCAGACTACAACATCACTCCACATTTAAAGCGTGGAGGAAGTCATGCTGAAAATATCTATATAAAATTTCTGAGAGATTTTCCAAATGCACCTTTGTTGACGTTCAATTACGACTCTCTTCCCGAAATATTATTATTGGCCGAACATGCTTGGAGTCCGTTTGACGGATATGGAGTTCAAGTACAGGCGCATACAAAAAAGATTCGAAACGGATCACAACCATTGGAAAGGAGTCTCCGTCCTATTTTGCATCTTCATGGCAGCCTTTGTGTTTATCCGAGTACTTTCTACATTGAAAAACGGCCAGCGCATGAGCCAGACTTGTTGCAGTTCGATCTGCCGCCTGATTTTTTATTTGACCCAAACGCAATTGAACACTGTTTTTCTCCTTTCGAACGAATTCCGCCTGGCGTGACATTCACTCCTGTTTCTGACCGCGTAATTGCCCCCATACCGAATAAAGCCGAAGGTCTCAAGGGTGTGTTCATTAAGACGGTTTATGACCAGGCAACGCGGTTTTTAAGTGCGGCTGGCCAAATAATATCCATCGGATACAGCTTTAACCGACATGATGTGTTCTCTTATAGGCAATTACTATCTGCAGCATCAAAAAAAGATATTCTTATTGTAGCGCCTGAAGCTAAGACTTTAATCACTCGCCTCTCTGATGAATATCATGATATTCGATGGGCTGCCCAGAATATGTCTTTTAAAGAATGGGTTAACAACGGATATCCAGGAGTTTTTGATAAAACTCAAATCGTCTAACTTGGCAGTTCAGGTGACAGCCAGAGCCGAGCAGCTTTGGAAGAATGATGTGAATTTGAAAAAGTATCTTTTTATTAAAGTCAGTGGAAGCCCTGGCTGCTCCTGACTTCTTCGTTAACTGTCAAGTCAGACATGAGCAATTTGAATTATGGCACACAAATTTTCAATAGCCAAAAATCAACATTATGTTCCTCAGTTCATTCTCAGGAATTTTACTATAGGTGATGGGAATCAAATATTTGTATTTGACAAGCAAA
>JAJSZT010000166.1 GCA_030272815.1 Deltaproteobacteria bacterium | reverse complement strand
AATACGTGCAAGTCCCGTGTCTATTACATATACCAGATGGAAACGTCACTATTTTGAGGTGGTGGGAGCTATATATGAGTCTATTCCTTATCCAAAACCTCTCTAATCTTCCAAGACAGTTGCTTCATATTAAATGGCTTTTGGACAAAACCATCACACCCACGCTCCAATATCTCGGTCGCCTGGCCGTTGATGCGGTATCCACTTGAAAGAAGGACTTTCACACCAGATTTGATTTCTTTCAGCCTGTCAAATGTATCACTACCACTCATATCGGGCATAATCATGTCCAAGATGACCATATCAATTTTGTCTTTATTCTTTTCATAGATCTCGGTTGCCTCTTTCCCGCATCTGGCTATTAATACCGTATAACCCATCTTCTCCAAAAACTGCTCGCTAACATCTATTATCATCTCCTCATCATCTACAAGAAGAACGGTTTCATCTCCATGCCTGACACCATCACTGACCTCTGACTTCTGATCACTGACCTCTGACTTCTGATTACTGACCTCTGATTCCGAGGCCGGCAGATAGATGTTAAAGGTGGCCCCTTCACCTTTCTGGCTATAAACATTGATAAATCCGCCATGATTCCTGGTGATTCCATATACAGAGGCTAAACCCAAACCAGAACCTCGGCTCATCTCTTTGGTGGTAAAGAATGGGTCAAATATGTTTTGCAGGGTGGCTTCATTCATCCCGACTCCGGTGTCCGTCACAGAGATTTTGACGTATCTACCCGGTTTTATCTTAAATGGTTTTACATAGTCCTCATCAAGAGTGACGTTTTCTGTTTGAACATAGAGAGCTCCACCGCCAGGCATGGCTTGCCAGGCATTTATATAGAGATTCATCAAAACCTGCTCAATCTGACACTGGTCTGCTTCTACTGTCCATACATTTTTCTGATACTTTCTATGAAGCCTGATCTCCTTCTTTGTGCGGCCAAACATCCGGGAGCTTTTCCTGATCAATTCGTTAATGTCAGTTGGTTTGACCTCATATTTTCCGCCCATGGCAAAAGCTAAAAGTTGTTCTGTGAGATCTGCTGCACTTTTAACACATCTCTCTATTGCTTGTAGATGTTCAAAATGTGGATGGGATGAATCAGTGTCCATTAGCATCAAAGAGCTGCGTCCTTGAATACCCATGAGCAGATTGTTAAAGTCATGGGCAACACCACCTGCCAATGTGCCAATGGTTTTCATTTTTTGTGCCTGTTGAAGCTGAAATTCGAGTTTCTTTTTTTCTTTCTCCGCATGCCTTCTTAAAGTTATATCCCGGACGATACCCTGAACAACTTTTGACTCATTAAGGTTAAATAGACTTGAAGAAACATCAGCGATAAAAAGGTCACCATTTTTTCGCTTGAATTCTATCTCAAAATTCACAGACCCTTTATCGATAATTGTCTCAAATGCCCATTTTGTTTTTTCTAATACCTCAGGTGGATGAAGATTATGTACTTTTAAAGATAGTATCTCTTTTTCTGTGTATTCAAGCAGATCTATTGCTTTTTGATTTATATCTATAATATTACCTTGCAAATCATGAATAAAAATTCCATCGTTCGAGTGATGGAAAAGATTCCTGTATTTTTCTTCACTTTCTTTTATAACTTGATCTGTTTTGATACGGTCGGTTATATTTTCAATAATACCTTTATAATACAAAATGTCACCATCATTGTTGCGGTCAATGGTTGTGCGATCTAAAACCCATTTAACCTCTCCATTTTTCGATAAAATCCGGTAAGGTTTATGCTTAAACTCTTTCCGTTCTTTATCGCTGCTAAACGTTCTCACTTCCTCCATAACACGTGAAAGATCTTCAGGATAGACAGCCTTTTCATATGAAATCTTACCGCTAATAAATTCATCAGAAGTGTATCCAAATAATTTTGAAACGTTTGGGGTGACAAAAAGAACAGGCCACCCTTCAGCATTTTCCCACATAAATCCTACCGCTGGGCTTCTGTTTAGAATATCGAATGTTATTTTAAGATCTTCCTCTGCTTTTTTCCTGTCGGTAATATCTAATGTTGTTTCAATTCCGCCGATAACATTGCCGTGTTTGTCCTTTAGCGGATATCCTTTTACCAACCAGGATCGGCCATCTGGTGTGATTTTTTCGATGCATTGAACAGAACCGGTTTTCATAGATAGAA
>JAJSZT010000165.1 GCA_030272815.1 Deltaproteobacteria bacterium | reverse complement strand
AGCAGACGCTTTATTTCTCAGGAAGTTTGCAGGGTATGGGACTGGAGACAACCTAATGGCGTTCTTAAAGATATGGTCTGCCGAAGTCTGCTTCTCCTTTTGGAATCAAAGGGCTTTATCAAACTGCCTGCCCGAAAATGTACACCAGCCAATCCTCTTGCAAACCGAAAGAAGCCGGCCAGGGTAGTCATTGACCAAACTCCTATTCAGTCTCCTATCAGTGATCTGTTTCCTGTCAGGCTTGAACAAGTACGCAGAACTCCTTTTGAGAAGATGTTCAACGGCCTTGTCAATCAATACCACTATCTTGCTTATACTCAGCCTGTTGGAGAGCATCTCAAATATATCGCATTTTCCCATGACCGCCCTATTGCTTGCCTGGCATGGGGGTCAGCACCATGGTACATTGGCACAAGAGACCGTTTCATTGGCTGGCCCAGGGAGATTAGAGAGAAGAATCTTCATCTGATTGCCAATAACCTCCGTTTCTTGATATTGCCCTGGGTACAAGTTTCCTGTTTAGCGTCATATCTATTGGCGTTGAACCGTCATTGCCTGTCACAAGATTGGCAACGATTATACCACCATCCGATTCATTTGGTTGAAACATTTGTTGATACCCAACGTTACCGCGGAACTTGCTATAAAGCAGATAATTGGATTCACGTGGGAGAAACAATCGGTCAGGGCAAGCTCAGCAAGTCGCATCAACCGTTGCTTTCCAAAAAGGCTGTCTATGTCCATCCCTTAACCGGAAACTTTCGCCAGGAGTTATATCATGCTGCCTGATGATGCTTTGGCAATATATCATGCCGGCCCGGAAGTTGTGGTTAAAACTCTATGTGGATTCTGTGATAGCATAGGCGCTCTTGAAAATAGAATTAATATTTTGGAAAACAAGATTGCCAAACTTTTAAAGAACTCTTCCAATTCCAGTAAACGCCCCTCTTCTGATGACATCACAAAGCCAAAAAACAAAAAGAAGAAAAAAGGGGGAAAACGTAAGATCGGAGGACAACCGGGACATGAAAGGCATGTTCGCCCTCCTTTCAGCGAAGATGAGATCGACAAAACTCATCCATACATACTAACCGCTTGTCCGGTATGTAATGGCGAAGTCAGTATACTTGAAGCGCCTCCCCGCATCATCCAGCAAATGGAACTGCTTGAAATCCCGATAATCAAAGAAGAACATCGTTCGTATCCGGTATGGTGCGAGAAATGCCGGCAAATTCATTACATGCCTTTTCCTCCTGATGTCGTCAAGGAAGGGCTCTTCAAAGAGCGCTTGACAGCGCTGGTTGCCTACCTAAAAAATGTCTGTCATGCATCATTTTCCACAATCAGAAAATTCATCCGAGACGTCCTTGGAGAAAAGGTTTCCCGGGGATATTTGCGGAAAGTAATCGAGAAGGTGAGTCAGTCTCTGGAAGCGCCATACAGTGAACTGCTCGATCGTCTGCCTTTGGAGGAACAAGTAAATGTTGACGAAACCGGCCATAAGGAAAACAAAGATAAGTTTTGGACATGGGTTTTCAAGGCTGAAATGTATGTGTTGTTCAAAATCGACAAGTCCCGTGGATCAAAAGTTTTGATTGATGTTTTGGGTAAAGAGTTCAACGGAGTACTGGGTTGTGATTATTTTTCAGCGTATCGCAAGTATATGAAGGATTTCAACGTCACAATGCAGTTTTGCATCGCCCACTTGATTCGGGATATCCGATTTCTAAAGACTTTGCCGGATGAAGAAACAAAAGCATATGGCAAGAGACTTTTGAATGAAGTCAAAAATATGTTCAAGGTTATTCATGAACGTGACAATATGATCCCTGAAGACTTTAGCATTGCCCTTGAGCAGGCTAAGGAAAAGATCATCACAGCAGCCTTGCAGGAAGTCCCGAGCCGACTGAATAAAGACGGGAAAGAAGAAAAACGGGAAGCCCAAAATATGGCGAACCGATTTCGCAAGCATGGGAAAGCATACTTTGAGTTCATAACAACCCCTGGAATAGGCCCCACCAACAATGTGGCAGAACAGGCAATACGGTTTATTGTAATAGATCGTCATGTAACTCAAGGCACACGCAGCATCAAAGGACGAAAAAGTTGCGAACGGTTATGGACTGTAATAGCAACATGCGCATTACAAGGCCGATCAGCATTCAATTTTATACTGAAAGCAGTT
>JAJSZT010000164.1 GCA_030272815.1 Deltaproteobacteria bacterium | reverse complement strand
AACCCGTCTGGGAAAAAGAAGATATACCCAAAAAATAGGGGGATATAAGGAAAAAATGCATGAGTGGGAAAAAGAGGGGTATAATGTACCTGAGCTTAAGGAGGTGTTGGGAGATGAAAACGATTTTGATTTGATTGAGAAGAAGTTTAGCGAATTTGAAAAGAAGATTGAAACTTTGAAAAGACTTGAAAAAGAACTCAGTTCGCTAGATTCAAGAGGTTTTGAATCTGAAGTTGAATCGCTAAAGCTAAAATTAAAAAGTCCTGATAAAATTTCTGAGATAGAAAAAGGAATTGAGGAATTGAAAAGAAAAATAGGTGAGAAAAACGTAGAACATACAGATAAAGTGGTACCAGAAAATGCTTATGGTGTGGTCATCGGTATTGCTAAATATGAAGATGAAGGTATTCCAGCCTTAAAATACGCTAAAGAGGATGCTCTCGAGATTTACAATATCCTAACAGATCCAAGATATGGAAACTTTCCCAAGGAAAACGTAATGCTTCTACTCGATGAGCAGGCAACACTGACCGAAATAAAATCTGCGATGGGGACATTTCTTGCGCGAGAGGCTGGAAAGGGGGATATGGTCTGCATTTACTTCGCTGGACATGGCTCTCCCGAAATCGACCCAACCGGAAAGGCAGATGATAATTTAGAGAAGTTTATTGTTCCATACGATGCTAAAAAAGACGACCTTTTCAGTTCCGGACTTTCAATGGATGCAGTTAGTAAGATTTTAGATGAAAGAATTGAATCAAAAAGAGCTGTTTTCTTTATCGATAGTTGTTACAGCGGTAAAGCAGGTGGGCGAACCTTTTCAAGACCTGATGTCGTAGCTCGTAATATTACAGTCTCTGAAACGTTTCTCGATCAGCTTTCCGGTGAAGGGAGAGTCGTAATCACGGCAAGCAAACCAGAGGAACTATCGTTTGAGAGTGATGAACTTAAACACGGAATTTTTACCTACTATCTGGCAGAGGGGTTGAAAGGAAAGGCGGATATCAATGAAGATGGTTTTGTAACGGTGGACGAACTGTATAGCTATGTGTCTAAACAGGTGACAAGAGAAGCTCGCCAGCTTGGAGTAGGTCAACACCCGGTTAAAAAAGGCATGGTAGTAGGCGAGATTCCACTGACACGATGTGAAACCAAAGAGATGATGCTCATCAAGGAGTTAAATTCCAAAGCCAATATGTTGTTTAAGGGAGGAGAATACGGGGATGCGCGTGAAAGGTGGAACGAAGTTTTGAAGAGTGATAGTAAAAATGCAGAAGCACTGGCTGGCATTGAAGAATCGAAAAAGAAGATCGAAGAGATGGAAGCGATCATTAGAGAAAAACAAAGAACACTGCTGGATCTGCATAACATAGGACTGCCAGCTAAAGAATATGATGAAGCAATGATCCTGTTAAAAAAGAATCCCAAGACTTATACGGAGCTTGAGCGAAACATAGTTGAATATATAGAAAAATTGTTAAAAGGAGATATCAGCATTGATGTATATGTTGATACTCTAAATTTGATAAAAGAAAATTATAAGCGATAGAATTAATCTCCAAACATGATACTAAAAACAAATCCGGATGAAAAGAATGCGTATGCACTGGTTGTTGGTATAGCTACGTATAAAAACCCGAAAATACCAAAGTTAAATTATACCACGCACGATGCCCAGGCGATTTTTGATTTGCTGGTAGATCCGGATATGGCGGGGTTTAAGAAGGAGAACGTAAAAATTTTTCTGGATGAAGAAGCAACGTCATTCAACATAAAAGATGCAATCAGTAATTGGCTATTTAAAAACGCAAAAGAAGACTCGATAGTATTTGTATTTTTTGCAGGACATGGAGGTGTTGAGGAAGATCGATTTGGTATTGAGAAAGACAACCTTGCAAAATATTTGTTGCCGTATGACACGGATTTTGATAACTTTTTTGCATCTGCACTATCCAACAGCGATTTTAATAAACTCCTACTCTCTATAAAATCCAAAAGGCTGGTTGTGTTCATGGATTCATGCTACTCAGGAGGAGTCACTGAGAAAAAAGCGAGGGATGTAAAGATTGTAGAGGATCCTTACGAAAAAATGGCAGAAGGTGAAGGAAGGTTGGTGATAGCAGCATCCCAGCCCGATCAGCGCTCTTTTGAAGATGAAAACTTGGGTCATGGTGTATTTACCCAGCACTTAATCGAGGCTTTATCGGGAGCCGCGGATTCGGATG
>JAJSZT010000163.1 GCA_030272815.1 Deltaproteobacteria bacterium | reverse complement strand
CCAAACTCAAATTGAAGAAATCAGTACGATTAAGGGTGGGATAAATATATTGGATCTTTTGAATTTCTTTAAAGATATAACTTTGATCATCACTCCAATAGTGTCGGTGCTCCTTTTAGTTAAGTATATTAGTGAATTACGAAAGCTAACGCTTGAACATCAGAAGGTTAAGTTAGAGTATGAAAAACTTAAAAATGAATTTGAGAAACGAACGCAAATTGTTGTAAATGCAACAGCAGAGGATATTGCTCGTTATGTAGTGAATCCGATAGTTAGGGAAATTGATAAAGCCGAACGTGAGCGCTTGGAAATGCAATTTTTATTCTTGCGCGAAAACCTTTCAAAAGTGATGGAAAGTCAAATCATTTATGATGAAGGAGTCGCTGGGGTTTTTCCAAACCGAGCTGCTGCTATGCGTTATTTTAAAAGCGAAATAGAAAGAGAAAATTCTTCTGTTGATTTTGTGGGTACTTCACTTCTAGGCTCTATTGATCCACATGGAGAAAATGAGGAACGTGTAGCCTTCTACAAACTCCTTCAGTCAAAATCAAAAAATGGTCTGCGTATAAGAGCACTCTTGATGCATCCCGCATATGGCGAGTTTCGCGAAAGAGTGGAAGGGCGTGAGAAAGGAGCAGTAGCAAAAGATATTCAGAAGACACTTAAATATTGTCTTTCTGTACATGATAAAAAAAATAATCAACCAGACTCGTCAAAATTAATAGAGTTTGGTGACGACAAATTACTCAATAGAGAGAATATTAGGTTATACCCAAGCGTAATAACATCATATACAATTTTTACCACTAAATCAATGCTGGTCAATATAAGCACTTTACATGGCCCTGTTTACCCCAATCTAACATTTATAATTAAAGATACAGAGAATGAAAACTCGCTATTTAAACGATATAAAGCTGACCATTTTGAAGAACCTTGGAAAAGTGACTTAGCAATCCGTTTTGATAATGCAGACGAAAAAAATGATGTTCTAAAAACACTGCTTGAAATTGATTTTTCGAATGATGAATATAGGTTTAAAGAAGGCAAGTGGCCTCCGACAATACCGAAAGGCAGATAAGACCATAAATTGCTAACAAAAGGATTGAGCTGACCACAAAAGCCGAGCCGATTTTAAGTAAATTCAAAGTATTAGGTGGCTTTTGTGTCAGCTCATCCTTGGCGTTCGGCTTGGAGAAAGATATGACAATTGACGATTTACTCAATTCTACAAAGCCTATCGTGTTCGAGACTGGTGAGGAGGAGTGGCCATATGCTTTATCCGGCACATGTTATCCTTTGAAATATAATGGAGTTCTATTTATTGTTTCGGCGTTCCATTGCTACAGTAACTTAAAAATCAAACCTGAAAACACCCTCTATCCTCGGCCAGATAATCCGAACGGGTTTTTCGCCTTCGATCAGCAATCCAGAGCTCATGTAGAACAGGCCAAAGACGATGAGCATTACGACCATGTTGTACTCAGAGTTGCGAAAAGCCACCATTCTCATGATGAAATAGACAAGGTAACTGCGCTTGATCTTGCGGTCTCGACAAATGCTCGACAACCCATGAGCAATGGAATCAAAGATTTCAGGATTCGTGGATACCCTCACGATGCCCCGAAGCACGGCGTGAACTATGATCTCAAAAAAATCTCGCAACAGGCTTACAACACAAACGGATGCAAAGGCGTCAAAAAAGCGCCCTTTGACTTCTGCTATTCGCTTCAAATGATGACACCGATTCCATGCGGCATGCACCCAAACGGAATGAGCGGGACACCAGTTTACGGAATCATAGACAGCCATCCTGTTTATTGCGGAACAATAATCAAGTACAGCAAGATTACAGGCGAATACATAGTTATTGGGCCCGAGGTTCTTGTGAATGGCCTCAAAGGATTATAAAGCCGAACAAAAGGATTGAGCTGACCACAAAAGCCGAGCTGATTTTCAGTAAATCCAAGGATTTATGCGGCTTTTGTGTCAGCTCATCCTTGACGTTCGGCTCATGAAGGATAAGAAATAGTAAAAATGCCAGATTTAAATGAAAAAGCAATTAACGCTATTAAAAATTTTCAAAATAAAATAGACTCTATGGGCCTTCCTTTTGTTCTCCTTCGTAAATTGAATGGTATCCGCAATGCCATTGAAATGCATGTTGAAGATTATATGGTATTTCCTGAGGTTTTTGAATGTTTATGCAAAGCATATATTGAACAAGCCAAAATATTTAAA
>JAJSZT010000162.1 GCA_030272815.1 Deltaproteobacteria bacterium | reverse complement strand
TTATGTTGAGTACACCTGTCTGATATAACCCAACCTCCAGTGCTTCCTTTATTTTTTCTATTTTTTTTACGTTTTTACTTAACATAATTTTACTTAAACGTTGCTCGAAATTTACAATAAATTTCTGAAATGCTTAATAGCCAATGCTTTTGACGATAAAGCCCCTTCAATAGCCTGAAAATAATGAATAGCGGAAGAAGCGACCTCCCTGCAGCGTATCCACGCTGAGATCTCGAATCGTTGACTATATATCAACAATTGTTTTGGATCACAGGGAGGCCTAAAGAACTTGATACTACAAAATAAAACTTATGTCAAATATGCAATAATATCAAGAAGATAAAAATCCATTAGACTTTTGGGTTGATATATTTTACATTATCATCGCCCCCGTGCGGTTGCTAACCATAAATATAACGGAGGCGGTTATGAATTTTAATAAACTTACAAATTGGCTGTCCACACATGTTCCAGTAAAATATCGTCTTAGACTTGTTTGCCTTTGGTATCTTCTATTTTTAATGATATCAACCCGTAAACATTCATTGCAAGAAGCAGCAAGATTTTCTGGAATAAACACTTCCCAATTTAGTAAGTTTTTGAAGAATCACTCTGAATTAGCTATTCTTTCTTTGCATGATTTATCCAGGAAACAAGCCAAACAATTTTCAAACGTTATGAATTACTTGGCAAACAACACACTTCCATGGAAAATAGCAATTTTAATTGACAGCACAATCCAACACAGATCAAGTTTACATACAGACAATTCCAAAAGATTTAATCATGGTAAAGGCTTTGTAATCGGTCATCAATGGACAAATATTGTTATAATAATCAATGACGTGCTAATTCCTCTGCCTCCTATACCATTTTATTCTAAGAATTATTGCCGTAAAAATAAGTTGGAGTATAAAACAGAGAATGAATTAGTGATTGAATACATTAATAATTTGAATTTAGCCGATTATATCGGCTCTCATAATTCCAGGGAGGTCTTGGTAGCTGCGGACAGCGGATATGACGACAAAAATATTGAGAATACAATTGCTGATAAAAAATGGCAGTTTATCATAGCTTTAAAAAAAACGAGAAGCGTCAAATCAGAAAATGAATATTCGAATACTCCTAAATCGAAAGGATGGAGTCAAATAGCAGAGTTCTTTAAAAATCATCGCAGGATAAAATGGCAGACTGTTCGTGTACCCACGAATAGTGCTAAAAGAAAGCGAATGGAGTTTCGCATAAGACAGATCATTGGATACCTTCGTTATGTCGGAAAAGTTCAACTGATTTGTTCGGAATTTAGAAAAAGACCGGATGGTCGCAGAAAGTACTTGGCTTGCAATGATTTAAAGGCAAAAGCACGACAGATTCTCATAGGGTATCGGATTCGATGGGCAATAGAAATTTTTCACAAAAAAGTTAAAATGTTTCTCGGTTTTGAAGAAGTTGCTCCCAAATGGTTTACATCAGTTGTTTCTCACGTACACTGGGTATACTGTGCTTATATTTTATTGCAGTTTAATCCACCCGGTGTTCCGGAACATATCAATTCATTAGCTGATAAACAACGATGGATAAAAGCTATAATTGATGGCAAAGAAAAAGTCCGTGTGTTTCAGCTATTAACACAAATTAACGGGACACAGCGTTATAAAAATGAGTTGCGCCAGGCTTTTGAGGCTATATGACGTCAACAAATCCTTATTTTACAATGTTTTAAGGGTTACTAGTAATTTTTTTCGAGCAACATTTAAGTTTTATATGCTGTAACAACTTTTAATTACCCTTTTGGGCGAAAAGAAAGGAGGTTGTTATGGCATTACAACAAGTATTTTTTGGATATCCCAACACTCTCAAAAGTTTTCGTGCAGAACCTTTGTGCCTGTGAGCTGGATGGTTTTATGTGGATGACTGGATGAAGCTACCAAGAGGCCTGGAAACGGCAATTAAAGTTTTTGTGCTTCGATGTGGGCCTTTTGGACTTAAAAATTATGTTGAGTAAATCTTTGTGTAGAGCTTGGTATACATACGTTTAATTGGCAAAAATGGGGTCTACTCAACATAATTAATTACTCAACATAACATTATTTATGTTGAGCTCAACATAAATAATGATTGGGAATTAATGCCCATGCGAAACATGATGTGTTGCTATCTGTTAAGATATTTTGCAAGCGTTCTAAAAAATTATCTCTATCGGCATCACCCTTAAAAATGGTTTTCCTTTCAATGCCTCTAACAATAATATGATGTA
>JAJSZT010000161.1 GCA_030272815.1 Deltaproteobacteria bacterium | reverse complement strand
GCCCTGACCGAAGGCATGAAACCTCAACTGACACGGAACGTTGAAACGGGCAACCAACCTGAGATTGCCGCGCGTTTTCAAAGTCCTTCTCCATTTGCATTGTTATGCCGTTATTCTCTTTGCCAAGAATCCCCCCCATGTTCTTTTACTCTTCATCCTCATCGAAATATTCACCATACTCTTCGTCAAATCGATCCTTCCAGTCATATTGCCCTCCGGATAATACATCCATAATCATTCCCGATGGCATAGCGATTTCCATCGCTTCCATCGGAAGATACCCCTCCACCTTGCCTTTCTTGAGTCTCCCAATTGCAATCTGACAAATTATATAGTCGGTATACTCTTTCGGGAAGCAATCTCTTGCCTTCCTGATATGCGGGATGGCACTTGTATTTTGTTGTTTCACCATACAGTCCAGGAGATGAAAAAAATCGACATTCCTGTATTTCCACTCACGTGTTGTGGGATCAAACGTCTCATCAGGCATTTCAGAGATATAATCGTCCAATAAATTGTTGAGAAAATGACTTGATTGATCACAGTGTATGTTGCCAAGAACCTTTAACGCATGCGACGTAATCAGATCGAGTGATGTCCCCGTCTCAATAGGGCGAGCGATCCTATATTCAATTTGTTGTATCACGTCCGAAATACACGCAGAACCGAATTTCTTGAGAGCTCTATACGCATGTTCTCCGAGTTCAAAATCTTCCAGGGCATCTGCTAATGGCTCAATCGATCGTGTATCACCAATTTTACCCAAGACATCAGCAGCAAACGCACTGCTCATCCATGTGTCATGATTCTGTAACAATTCTATCAATGACGGAACGGCGGGTTTCCCGATAGCGATCAAAGTCTCCATCATGTTTGCTTCGGCTTCATGATCAATATCCTTCATCTCATCACATGTTTTTAATAGCGTTATGATCTGTTGTATTTCATCTTCAGCCTCTTTCTTTGTGTCTTTTTTCTTTCCCATCGTTCAGCTCTTTTCTCCTCTCATGACGGTATATTGTATAGAACGCTCCTCGTGACCGCCCCAAACTTGTAAAGCATTTCCTTATTGTCACCTGACCAATTCTGGAACTGTACTTTTATGGCATAATGCGGATCAGTATTTGGTGTCAAAGCATGATTATTTCATTTAGTTTTTTATAAATCCTCTTGATCCTACAATCGTCACTTGTTTTTAATTCCACTTTAACATGACTGACTCTCCGGCTAACCGATGAATAGGTAATATTGAACAATTCCCCAATTTTTTGATTACTGCATCTGCCTGTCTTCCATAAAAAATATAAAATGGCATCTCGCTTATCACGGTTATTTCCTAAAAGTCGTTTTGACTCTCTAAAAAAATCAATATTACAATCAAGCAGCCTGGCGGCTTTTTCAATTAGCGCCCGTTGATCCTCATCTTTTAAAAGTTGATTTAATTGCGGCAGTTCTCCGTTTTTGTTTAATGTTAGGTATGTCTCCTTGATATATTCCAAGAACTCCCGGGAACCGTAAATCAAACCAAATTTAACATCTTCCCATAAACTCTCTTTTTCATCGGAATACCTCTGAACTTTGTTGCGGTAGGCTCTCTGCTTGTCTTTTGTTGCACGTACCTGTGAAAAGATAGGACCGGTCTTCAACCACTTAGGCGGCTTCTTCTTATAGGCATAAAACCGGTAACTACTCCATTTATAGTCCACCAAACGCTCTACAATTCCTGCCCTCAATGGATTGCGATGTATATAACATGAGAGTCTCAGCAAGTAAGCATCATTTTCAACAATTATGCTCTTAAACCGTCCCTGAAACAGATGGCCGCTTTGCAAATTTCTCAGATTAAAACGTCGGGTATATCGTGTTCCCAGCCATTGCATGCTCTTTGAAAGATTGGGTCTCATTGTCCGCAGCAGGAGATGATAATGACTGTCCATCAAAACATAAGCATAAATTTCAATCTCAAACCTTTCTGACATATCTGCCAGGATGTATAAAAAATCCTGTCGATCCTCATCACTGTGAAATATGTTGCTCTGATTATTTCCTCGTGAAAGAATATGATAATATGCCCCTTCAAATTCTATTCTCAATTGTCGCGCCATACGCTGAAATCTATAAAATCTATTTTGAGCTGTCAAGCTTTATTATAATAATCAAGGTTTGACCCCAAATCCTGGATATTCTATACGATCCCCAGACATCCGGAGGACTGCTGATCTGTGTTGATAGCAAAAGCGCAGACAATCTTCTCATCAGACTAA
>JAJSZT010000160.1 GCA_030272815.1 Deltaproteobacteria bacterium | reverse complement strand
CAACTGGGAATTTCTTTTCACTATGTTCCGCAGGACGATCGTGGTGAACGACAATTGTGTACCAGTTTTGCCGTGATGCATAATCTCAGAGCACTTGAACCGATCAAAGCGGATTTGCCCCAGCTTTATGCGGTCATTAATGAGATGTCGGCAGTAACGGATGCAGGCAGCTTTTACCTGCTCGATTCTTTCAAAGGATACCAAAGTGGAAAGTGATTACAAAGATAATGATTACATCTGGATCAAGGAGTTGATGCGTTACCCGCAGATACTGGCGCAGCACCTTGATTATTTTCAGGACACTTCACAAATTGCGTTACCGGAAGATCCTATCGAAAAAGTTATTTTCCAGGACAGAGCTAAGGCGGCAATTCGGAAAATTGCCCAAAATAAAGGCCATATCCTCATGGTTGGAAGGCCGGGTACCGGCAAATCGATGCTTGCCAATATGTTTAACACAGTTATCGATCAATCACTTGGTGATTATTTAAAACCCACGGCCGCGATTGTAGCGTACCCCGGCAAGGACAAGAATAATATACGCATTGCCTATGAAAGTCCCTCCGGGATCGATGAAATCATATCACGTATCAATAGGGAGATAGAAGTTGCCGAAGAGAGTATGGATGAATTCAGCCTGGCTGATCAAATCAAAGCCGTCAGAAAAGTTAAAAAAGGATTGCTGTGGGCGGGCGGCATTAGCGTGTTGACCGGTTTGTTCTTTTCTCCGGCCTTTGTTATTACCGGGCTTGCCGGCATTGGATCCATCTTCATGTACATGCAGGAGAATAATCATCAGGTTCAGGAAAAAATGCAGCGTGAATCATCGGCGGGTAAACGCAATAACGTCAAACATCTGTATGACATGATTCCCGAAGTTCTCTATGACCCCCATCAAGATCAAGATTTGATGGCCAGAGTTTCTGAACCGGATGCCAGAAATATGAAGGGCGGCTTCAGGCATGATCCTTATCAGTCAGGTAACCTGCATACACCTCCGCACAAACGGGCATATCTGGGCGTCCATGCAAAATCACCTATTATTTACATTGATGAGTTAAAGGCGCTGATCAAAGTAGGATATATGTCGGATCTGCTGGAGATTATGCAAAACAAGTCTTATGTTCTTGAAGGTGGCAAAAATACAGGCAGCGGGGCGGCCGACCGGTCTGAAAATCATTTGAAGGCGGATAACATCATCATTGCCTGCTGTAATCACGACACGCTGGAATTTCTACGCAATGAAGGAGACGGTGCTTTCCTCAGCCGAATAGAAGACAAGGGGGAAATTATTCTGCTGGAAAGTGACGTGCCTGAAAACCCCGACAATATCAGGCAGGTGGCTCAGTATATAAAGCAGGAGACAATCAATCTTGCGGAAGAATTCGAAAATACATGGGAAGCCATAATTGCAAAGGAAGGCTACGAGGGTGTCAGGCTAAGAAGTGAGAAAATTTACGGCCGCAGTCTGCCGGCAGACTATAAGTTAAAGGTACGGGACTTTTCCAAAGAAGCAATTTTGGAAATAATCAAGGAACTTCGCTGCCGTTCATCGGACCGAAAAATGAGCAGCATTTTAAGGCCCATAAACGGCATTATTAAAACAGCCGAATTTGAGGCTATCCTCGAGAATGCCAGGCTTGTCGGACCGGATCATGTAAGGAGAGCTCTGGAAGAGCATTTAAGTCTTGAAGGTGTTCTTTTTAAGGAGATTGTTCAGCATAAAAAAGATCTTAAAAAATATATCGGCGCCATGACCGACTCAATCGGTTATGTGGTAGGTCTGGCTGTGATACATTCAAGATCCAGCGGTCAGATGTTCGGCCAGCCCCTACCCATCCATTGTCAGATCAATGCCGGAGGATCAGATACGGTGATCGCTCCCGGCAAGATCGGCGATATCGCCAAGGCAGCCGGCCAGAATGTAAGGGCCTCGATTAAAAAGGTGTTGAAACAAATTGGTGCGCCCTATGTGGGTTATGAAATGCATGTGGAATATATCCAGGCCCATGGCGGTGTGGAAGGGGATAGTGCCTCCGTTGCCATAGATATTGCTCTGATATCTGATTTTATCAAACAGCCCGTTAATCAAAAATACGGCGTTACCGGCTCTTTGACGGGTGATATTATCCTGGCAGTAGGCGGTGTCACGGAAAAAATCAGATCAATCATGGACCGAGCTCTTGGAATGCAGGGTGCCTGTGTTCCCTGGCAGAACAAGCATGATATTGAGCCGTTGCTGTTAAATGCAAATTATGAATATATACAAAAAGATGAGGTGCCTGGGCTGAGGATTTTCAGGAATGGGAAGAAGGATCCTTTTGACATCTATTTCTGCAAGA
>JAJSZT010000159.1 GCA_030272815.1 Deltaproteobacteria bacterium | reverse complement strand
TTCAGCCAGCCTACGTTCTCTCCGTAGGCATACTGGGAGTCATCATTATCAGGGTCGATGTTTTCTGCCGCATACCCTGCACTGCAAAAAAGCAGTAATACCACTGAAAAAACGGCGCCGAGCCTTTTTCTAAGAAGCCTGTTTTTCATAACAACCCCCTTTTTGAATATTGCCTTTAAGGTAATGTGTCTCGTGCACATAAGAACCTCTCACTGCTGAAATACCAGGCTGTATTTTGGCAGCCTCTCTTTTACTCTTGTCAAGTATCTATCTTCCTCACCAACAACGGTGATAGAACGTCCACAGCTCTTAATTCTATCGATAAAAGCCTTTTCATGCCTGGCCGGAAAGCCATACTTTACGTTGCGGGCCGAAGATTTGTGAATCTTTCTTAGCCCGAGCATGCCGGCTACATCACTGTCATCCTCATAAAACTCATAATGGCTTCCCACCTGAAAAAGCAGGATATCTTCAGAAAATCTGGTCTTAAAGTACCGGTACTGCAACCTGAGGGAGGGGATATTCCCTGGAACTCTATAGTTCTCTGTAATCCTTCCGTCCTTTAGGCTGAAAAACCTTCTCAAAAAGCCGTATCTTTTGATCAGGCTCATCTGCAACCGGTAAGAGTCGGCCCATTTAAAATGGCCGAAATATGACGCCAGGGTTGCCCTGAGCCTCTCAAGAGCCGGATAGTCATAAATCACTTTCACATAAGGGGAATGATCTTTTTTGATCAATTTCCTCTCGAAATCTGAAAGCCTGGACCTAAGGTTGTTGACCACCCTCTTTCTCACCAGGGTATAGTTTCTCCGCACTATATAGCCCAGAAAATTTATGCCGTTGCTCACCGGTTGCAGGGACTGCCTTTTTTCATTCAGGCGAAGCTTCAGCCTTTCGACCAGAAACCGCTCAACCTCAGCCTTCCACTTAATCAGTTTATCCCTATCTTCTGAAAGCATCACGAAATCGTCACAATAACGAAGATAATATCCGCACTTCAGGCGATGCTTTACAAACTGGTCAAGTTTATTCAAATAGAGATTGGCAAAGAACTGGCTGGACAGGTTCCCTATGGGGAGTCCCTTTCTGCCCATTGTATAAAAAAGGCTTTTTTGAGGAGCTATTTTCCTGAGATAACCCATGTCGCCTTTTAGGACATAATCTTTTGTGCAGTTATGGTATATGAGTATCCCTGCAAGCCAGAGAATACTCTCATCCCTGATCTTATCTGCGATAATCTGATAGAGAATGTCCTTATCAATGCTCATGAAAAAATTTTTTATGTCAAGCTGCAGGTAAAACGCTTGCCTGCTCCCGTTTCGGGTTACCTTCCTTAAAAAACCCTGGAGCCTTTTTACCCCGAGATGGATGCCCTTCTTTTTTCTGCAGGCATAGGAGTCGAAGATAAACTTTGGCTCCCATATCCTCTCAAGGTAATCCGCCAGGATGTGGTGCACAATCCGGTCACGGAAATCAGCGGCAAAAATCTCCCGCAGTTTTGGTTTTGTAGCCATAAAGCAGACAGAACGGGATGGATAGTAAGTTCTGTCAATAAGTTCCCTTTGTAAATCAATGAGGTTCTCTTCGCAGTTCATCTCAAACTTCAGGGCATTTACAGTACCTCTCTTGTTCTTACGGCATTTGAGGTACTGCCTGTATATGTTTTCAAAAGAAAACAGACGGAGAGCATCATTATCGCCGCGAACTGGCCATACATAGTTGTTGTTGTCCTTATTGTCGTTGTTCGCGTTGCCATTATTCATGTTCACGTTCCAGGCGTTGTTCGTATTGCCCGCATACGTAGTACTGGACCAGTAGTTGTTGGACTGAACTTCTTGTCTGTCCACTTTGTGGCCGAAAAGGCCCCTTCGGCAGGCAATCCTTTTGTGCAAGGTATGCCAGCCTGCATAATTATGCCCTATGGGCGGGATAGACGCACAATGATGAAATAGGCACGCTTGCTTATGAAAATATTTCTATAAGCAATTCAGGCCCTCTCCTGTCTTTTTGACAGACTCTTTATCCATCCCTCGTTCTGTTTGCTTACTGAAACTGTCCCTTCTATGGCATGCTGAAAGGATTTAAAGCCCTTGAAGGCCTGGACCTCTTTTGAGATCCTTATCAAAACCTTCAGCTCCTCCAGCCGCTCCCTAAGTTCATGCAAGATCGGCAGTTTCTCCCTGGCCGAGTTGGCCTTTATTATGAGCTTTACAATGTCCCTGCTTACTGTTCTCAGCTCGGACCCCAGAGTGTATTTATTGTAACGGCTGAAATTCTTTACGATATTTTCGAAATATACCGCCACTTCCATGGCCTTTTTGTATATGGGAAGGTGTTCGTAATACGACATTAGCCGGTTTCTCTTAAAAAATTTGTCG
>JAJSZT010000158.1 GCA_030272815.1 Deltaproteobacteria bacterium | reverse complement strand
AGCAGACCGCCTTAAGCTTGATGACTTCGGTAAAAAGACTTTTGAAAAATGCTTCAATTTTCGGAGCGAGTTCCGCATATAATTGTTTAAGTCTTTTATACTGAAGGGGTTTGCAGTTGTTATTACTGCACAAGTCCTCTATGGAATTATTATTGATGTACCATTTCTTGAGCGCTTCTCGACGACCTTTTTTAATCTTCAAGAACAGGTCGTAAATTTCTTTGATGGGACCATAAAGATGATCCTTCGTTATTTTATCATCTCGATGAATATCCAGCACAATATCTTTGAGTTCAGAATGCAGTTTTTCAATGTCAAAATCCCCATCAGCTTCACACCATACCCCTAAGAATAGATGATCGATATATTCTTGCAGCTTTTCAATGGTGTGGGGCACGTATTTATAAGGGAAAAGCATGGCGGTCCTATTTTTTGTCCAGAAGTTTATTGATGAAAATGACCTTTTCCACCGAATCACCCAAGGTCCGGTTGGCTTCTTTTATAAGCGATTCCGCATCTTCACCTTGCGCAAACCGCTTTTCTAATTCATCCAGCTTGTTTTGGGCGTAGCCGCCGATGGTTTCTATTTTTTCAAAGGCTTTGATGGTAATCTGGTTTACAGATGCTCCGAACGTCTTGAAATCGGGCCGGGTGCATGAAATATCGCTTGTCTTTTCATCCTTTTTAAAGACCAACACGTTCTCTTCATGACAATCGGATACGATAAATGGCGAATGAGAGGCAATTAGCATTTCGCGCATGACTGACCGAGAGTCGTCCGATTCCAAACACTCCCGCAATGAAGAAATCAGCCTTGCGCGCCAATCTGGATTGAAATGGGTTTCGGGTTCATCAAGGAGAAAAAGAGCTGGTTCGTCTTTAAACAACAGGCAAAGCCCTATGGCATGCAGAAACTGATGTTCTCCGTCAGACAATGATTTACCGTACATCACATCTTTCACGCCTTTTTTTTTAATAACAAAATCCTTAAATCGCATGATTCGTTCATCAGAGGGCGGAGTCGGTACGGTTTCATCAACGTAAAGGCTTTCCGATTCATACAGCTCTTTTTTTGTCGAACCTCTTACTGTATATAAATTCAGAGTCAGCAACATCTGGAATGTCTGAAAAAGATCAAGGGCAGAACAAGCACTGGTGTCAAAAGGCTCATCGCCAAAGCCTGTATCAAAACCCGGAGCAAAACTGGTGCTAAAAGCCGATCCGAAGTGCAAGCGGAAGGCCTCTCTGGTGGCGTCGTTTATCCAATAGTCCAGATAGAGATTGTAGGAGTCGGTTTCATCATCATACTCATAAAATTTAGTTGTTGAGCATTTCTTCAGCTTTTCAATGGAGGATTTCAGCTTTGAGGTCAGCTCAACTTCGGATTTGTTTTTATCCTGTCTGTCTTTATCCGAAAACGATTGCAGAAGATCTTCATGCAATTGCATACGATGATGCGTGCGGATAATAATACGGAACTGTTTAATGGCTGAAATACCGATCTCATCTTCAAACGGTTTTAAAATATGAGGGGGCTGCATCAGAAAGTTGCAGAGCACAATGGCCTGGCTGAACTGATTGTCCAGATAAATCAAACGGCCTTCGGGCGCCTGGCCGTAGTGGTCATCCTTTATCAGAATGTCCTTGTATTCATCAAAGTGGATGAACCGCATTTTGAAAAAGGGGAGGCTCAATATTTCGTTATGGCCGGAGGAGAATCCCAATACAAATTTCGGCAGAAAATCTTTAACTTCCAAGCGGGAAAGCTTTGTGGTCGGTTTGTCCTGGAAGTCACTCCGGTTCTTCCAGTGAATTTGCGGCTCTTTCCCTTTTTCCTTGGTTATGATGATATGGGCATTGAGCTTATTCCGAAATTTTATAAGCAGATCTTCAGAATCTTTTTTTATATACTCCCCTTTTAACGGGAAAAAATATTCCAGTTCAAAAGCATCGGGAAAGGATTTATCAGCCCGAAACCCGTTCGGGTTTTCATCCTCATCGTATTCAAAGCCGTCCGGACGGTATTTGAGGTAGATGCATTCAATATGATAAAAAATGGCCGCCAATGCCTCCAGAATATTAGATTTGCCGCTTCCATTTCTGCCCACCAGACAATACGGATTAAACTCCGGCGCCTTGTCATAGTCCCATTCCCTGAGGAAATGGACCTCAAAGCCGGGTTGCAGGTTGCGGAATGGAGTGTTGAGCTTAAGGCGTAAGAGTTTCACCGGGCAAGCTCCAGAACTATTTCTTTGCTTTCTTTATTGAAAATTTGTTTTAAAAACGGCCTTGAGCCATTGAGCATTTTGTAAACTATTTTCTGGACAGCTTCATAATGTTGCAAACCTTTTTCCTCCATAGCTTCTTCATCCTCATGCGTTTCCGTATCCAATAAAGCTTCGTTGACTTGTTCCCAGAACATTCCAAAGGTGAACTGTGCGGGCAAT
>JAJSZT010000157.1 GCA_030272815.1 Deltaproteobacteria bacterium | reverse complement strand
GGCATTCGGGGACATTCATTAGTTTATAAGTTACTGTTAAGCTTTTAACGAGTAATTGCAGCGTATAACCAATTGCTCTCCGCGTTTAACCGCTAAACTTGTTAACAGGACTCAAGTGCATCGAGCGGTGTCAAATTTTGAATAGTGAATAGTGGTACAGCTTGTCCTGAAAGCTTCTGAATTCATCTTTCAAAATATCAAGCAGGATAGTCGTGTCTACACAGACTCTCAATTTACTTTACCCCTAACTTCATCCATATATTCCATTGTTGTTGGCCTACCCTTAAACCTTCCTTGCCACTTCTTCCTAATCGTTTCGATTGGGTTAACAATAAGAACATATTTTTGCCCTTTTTTTGTAATATCGACTTCAGTTCCAGGAACGATACCCATTTCCTTTCTAACGTTTACAGGTATTGTGACTTGATATTTGGCAGTTACTTTAGACAATTCTGTCACCTCCTAAGGTATACTTTTTTTAGTTTTAAGTATGCCCTATGCTTGATTGCCAGTCAATTTGTTTTTGCATTATGGGCGGTACGAAAAGGAAAGAAGAACTTAGAAGATATTGCCAAAAAAGCTTCAGAAATTCTTGGAATAGATATAGACATCTCCAAAAAATACTACGAGCTGTTGAACTACAATCTTGATCACCTGCAATTGAAAGGGCTAACAAGTTTCTTTGAAAAACTCTATCACAAAAAAATCCTTCCCCAAAAAGTACAACTTAGATTTTTTGAAATTCCACTTTCAACTTCATCACATTTAGCAGCTTTTACTAACAGATCTTCATTGCATTTCTTCTCTATCTCACGAGAACTGAAAATTCCCTGGTTATAAGCATATATCAATATGCCGGTTATGAGTCTTGGGTGATACGCATTCTGACCAAGCATGCTGTAATTCTGCTCAACGCCTGATGTGTCAAGTTGTTCAAATATGTCCTCGTAAACAAAACACGAATGATCAGAGGGTAGTAAAGATATTGGTGGCAAACAGCGATCTTTGATTAAACTCAACAGGGTCTTTTCTGAAAGGAATCATCATTGCGGCACTCTTTTATACTGTTAAAATCGTAAAAAAATTACCGCAAAGTATAGAGATTGTCAATATACTATATCTTGTTGTTTTTCTTGATATTTCGTACTCCATTATCATTGTATTTTTGTTGACTTAAGATTTAGACACGAGTATATATTCAAAATACTATCTTAATTTTTTTGCTGGAATGAGGCTATTCTCGGACAGCCTCCTATTTATATATACAATATCAATTTTGTTCCCACTAATGACCAATGACTGATACACTCCATAACTACCGGAGGTGATATTAAAATGAATCCGATAAATACTATTTTAAAGAATACAAGAATGAGGACTAAGATCCTCGTGGCAACCATAATGGTTGTAGGCTTCTTTATGGGACTAAGTCTCTATAAAAGTTTGGCCATACATAAAGAAACCGCCATGAACCAGGTGGCCAGTTCATCAGACCATCTGCTTGAAAGTATTTATAGTGGAATTAAATTCCCTATGTCAGTGGGCGACAGCAAAACTATTAGAAAGCAGATGAAGGACATAAAAAAGCATATGGAGGGTGTTCAGGTATATATTTCCGACTTTCAAAACATGATTATCTATGCTTCTGAAGATGAGCGAATTTACAAAAGCACGGCAATGTATCTTTATGAAAGCAAATCACGTGATGCCCTGGCTGAATCTTTATTGACCGGTTATGCTCCTGATATATCCTTTTCCGAAACAGAAAACCATACCCCATATCTTATAACAATAAAACCTATCCTTAATGAAGACTCTTGCCATCATTGCCATGGCTCTATCAGAAAAGTTCTCGGCGCTATGATCATCAAGCAGCCTGTCAAAGAGGTATTTGCTGCTATCGGTAATACCCGTAACAGTCTTATTATTTATTTTACTGCCGCAATCATTGGGGTAATTGTGGTCATAAACTTTTTCTTCTCAAGGCTGGTTACTAAGCGAATCCAGCATCTGAGAGCAAAAACCGGTCAGGTGGCTGGTGGAGATGTCACTGTTGTAGTACATGATGATCATAAAGATTCAATTGGAGGGCTGTCACGCAACTTCAACCTCATGGTAAAAAGCATACGTGACAGGATGGAGTATGCTAACAGCCTCAAACTCGGGATTTCCGATCCCTTCTTCACTGTAGATCCGGAGATGAATGTGGTATTCATTAATGAGGCTGCAACGCGACTGATAGGCCTGTCCCGTGAAGAGGCAATTGGAATGCCCTGTTGTGAAGTGTTCCATAGTTCTGCCTGCGAACAGAAGTGTCCTGTAAAGAGGGCTCTGGAAACCGATGAAACCACGGTAGGCCAACGGATAACCATAAAAAATCGAAAAGGCCACGAGATCCCGGCCATGTCCAGTTCCGCTCTCCTGAAGGATTCCTCGGGAAAAGTTCTGGGAGGATTTGAGATCTTC
>JAJSZT010000156.1 GCA_030272815.1 Deltaproteobacteria bacterium | reverse complement strand
TACGACAACTGCACGTTATGCTCATCTAACTGATGTCACAGAAAAAGACAGTATGATCACCATTAATGAGCTGATTAACACACTTCATGTTGACTTAAAGAAGGTGTAATCATGGAAATGGCCTCTATTATTAATCAATATTATGATGCATTTATGGTCAAATATGCTGATACTGTATTACCTGGTCATCTGAAGGCAATGAATGCCATTCGTCGTTGCCGCACACCTGATTCAGGTGAACTTTATGTGCAGTGTCCTGACTGTGGTCACGCGGAATGGCGACCTCTTTCCTGTGGACACCGTAGCTGCCCAAAGTGTCAGAACTATGAAGCCAGCCGGTGGATTGACCGACAACAGGCCAAGTTGCTGCCTGTCCTTTATTTTATGGTTACTTTTACATTGCCTTATGAACTAAGGTCATTGACTTGGCACCATCAGAAAGCGGTGTATTCTATTTTTTTCACTTGTGTTGCCAGTACACTGAAAGATTTTGGTTTGAATCCAAAAAATCTGGGAGCAGAAATAGGTATGACTATGGTTTTGCATACTAATAACAGGAAACAGGACTATCATCCTCACGTGCATGTGGTGGTGCCAGGCGGCGGTGTTGATAAACGCAGACGCCGATGGAAAAAGAAAAAGGGGAAATATTTATTTAACAAAGATGCTATGGCTAAGGTCTTTCGAGCCCGTTTTTTGGCGGCTTTAAATGAAGCTGGACTTTCCATCCCCAAAAGAGTTCCCAACAAATGGGTAGTTGATTGCTCTTGTGTGGGAAAAGGGATAACCGCGCTGAAATATTTATCCCGATATTTATACCGTGGCGTTATCAGTGAAAAAAATATTGTATCCAATCAAAATGGCCAGATAACTTTTAAGTATATTGAAAGCAAAACCGGTAACACACTATATCGCACCCTCAAAGGGGAGGACTTTTTGCACCTCATCTTACAACATGTTCTACCTAAAGGATTTCGGAGAGTCAGGGACTATGGGTTTCTTCATGGAAATGCAAAAAAGTTGCTGTTTCTGGTGCAATTGATTTTGTATGTTGTTGTTAAAGTGATGAAACAACGTCCAAGACCTGTTTTTAAGTGTCCGCGTTGTCAGTCGCCAATGGTTATTCTGGGATTCCGTCAATTTGCATGGGAACCAGGATAGCTCTTTTTATATGACTAAGGCTTGCAGCTCATTCAAACAGGAGGAAAAAACTTGTATGAAATAGTTAATTTTTTTTAAGCCTATTACAGGTTAAGGCACTCCCTCGCCTTGAAAAAAGTGCGCTTCTTGAAAGCGCACTTCCCACCCCTTGTTCAAAAAAAGATATTTCCTTATATACAGAATATACAGATACACCGGGCTTGTCCAACAACCGGATAAGATTGTGGTTCGTTCCTCACACAATCTATCCTTATTCGTTAGATTGTGGTTCGTTCCTCACACAATCTATCCTTATTCGTTATGCCTTTCGATTCAGCCAATATCTTTTTATTTTTTCAAGTAACGCTAAAAGATTGATATTAAATCCCATGATTCCCGGTTTGGCCTCTACAATCGGTTCCTTTTCCTCGGATGCCTGTACGGTTGCATTCGCAGTGTATGTAATATCAAGCTCTTTTCTTTTCCATGGGGATAGCTCAATAGTAAAGCGAGTATACTCTTGCTGCTTGATAGCTTCTTTATGCCAATCGTAAATAATTATATCTATAGGAAGATGAACAAAATCATTCTTATAACCGGGGTTTGGGTGAGGGTAAAAGCAACGTTCATTTACTTTAGAGATCAGACCGTTAGATTCAAGCTTTGAAGCAAGCTCTTTGCCAAACCCTTCATTTACTTTTGTGAAAATATAATAACAATCATCAGGATACCAATAAATTTCTTGCATCAGTGACACAATTTCTTCATCTTCTTTGAGTTCATCAGGAGACAAACATATAAGTCTTCCTCTCATTTCCACTTTTACTGGTGCAGGGAGTTCGTCTGGCCATTCGACTATTTTCTTGCTCATATATTCCTCATGAGGCATAGCGCCTTGTTCGGTACTTTCAGGATGCCACTTCTTGTCGAGACTATGGTATCACCCATTAAATGGCCGAAAAGATTCAGGAGAGAAAAAAGCCTGCCAAGGAGCTCAACTTTTCGAAAAACCGATGCTTCTATCCATCCAAGTGCAACCGCGTTGTTATGTGCCTGCCGAGCCAGGAAGTGAACTCCTCTCGTCTCAGTTTCCCCGATGCAACGTCGAGAACAATTCGCTCTTGTTGATCTATATTTTCATCAATTTCAAACCCATTGAGAATGAGGAATGTTTCCATGGCCGCATGACCGACCCTTTTGTTGCCATCTACAAAGGGGTGATTCATGATCAACGAATGGCATAGAGCGGCAGCTTTTGAAACCACGTCTGGATAAAGATCGGTTTGATCAAAGGTGACCCGTGGTTGGTATACTGCGGATTCAAGGAGCTGAATGT
>JAJSZT010000155.1 GCA_030272815.1 Deltaproteobacteria bacterium | reverse complement strand
GCTTGACAACATCGAGTTACTCTTTGATGTGGGTCTGAAACAGGACCCGCTACGGCTGCTCCAGGGACTTTCGCGCAACAAGACTGTGGTTGCCTCCTGGAATGGTGCCATCATTGATGGTTTTTTGACCTATGCGGAACCGGCTCATCCTGAGTTCAGAAGATATCCGGTGCATGATTTTGTGGTGACGAGCCCGGACCTGCCTGCCGGCAGGCAGGGATGACAACGTAACGATAACGTATTCCTTTGCAAGGGAGCAAGTGAGATGAGATACAGTGACCTAATCAAGTTTGACCCAATCGAGTCCGTGGTCCAGCTTAGGGATGCCGATCAAGCGGCTGCGGCCGGACATCTTGTAGAGACCTACGTCATTTCCGAGGAGATGGCGGAAAAATTGATTGACCTGGTCATACCACAATTGCAGTTCGAGCATCCAACCGATAACAAAGGCTTGTTGGTGGTCGGCAACTACGGCACCGGAAAGTCTCATCTTATGTCTGTAATCTCCGGGCTTGCGGAGAATCTCGAGCTTGCTGCTAACCTCAACAACGCGGATGTGGCCGATGCCGCCGGGAAAATCGGAGGCCGGTTCAAAGTAGTCCGCACAGAGATCGGCGCTACCACAATGTCTTTACGGGACATCCTTGTAGCTGAGCTGGAAGAGCATTTAGCCTCGATAGGCGTAAGCTACAGTTTCCCTTCCACCTCCGAGGTGTCCGGCAATAAACGTTCTTTTGATGAGATGATGTCTGCCTTTCATCAGGAGTTTCCCGACCATGGCCTGCTCCTGGTGGTGGACGAGTTGCTCGATTACCTGCGTACCCGTAAGGATCAGGAGCTAATCCTGGACCTGAACTTTCTCCGTGAGATTGGTGAGGTTTGCAAAGATCTGCGGTTCCGTTTCATGGCTGGTGTCCAGGAAGCCATTTTCGACAGCCCCAGGTTTTCTTTCGTAGCCGAGAGCGTCCGCAGAGTGAAGGACCGCTTCGAACAGATTCTTATCGCCCGCAAAGATGTCAAGTTTGTTGTAGCCGAACGATTACTCAAGAAAACCGGAGAGCAGCAGGCTAAGATAAGGAAATACCTCACCCCGTTTGGTAAGTTCTACTGCCATATGAACGAGCGCATGGACGAGTTTGTGCGCCTCTTCCCCGTGCACCCGGACTACATCGACATCTTTGAACGGGTCACCGCTGTGGAAAAGCGCGAGGTGCTAAAGACCCTGTCTTTGGCCATGAAGAAGATGCTTGACCAGAAGTTACCGGAAGATCAGCCAGGTCTCATCGCCTACGACAGTTATTGGACAAACCTGAAAAGCAACTCCTCTTTCAGGGCCATCCCTGAGATTAGAGACGTAATTGATTGCAGCTCAATGTTGGAAGGGTTAGTCGAATCTAACTACCCAAAGGGGAAGAATAAGGAGTTTGCTAAGCGAATAATTCATGGTCTGAGCTTGCATCGCTTGACTGTTGGAAGTATTGAGTCGCCCGTTGGGCTCACAGCAGAAGCCTTACGAGATACATTATGTCTTTTTGATCCTATTGTAGCTGAGCTAGGCGGTGAGCCATCTGATGATTTACGCGGAGAAGTGGAGTCGTCCTTGCGTGTAATCAGCCAAACCGTGAACGGCCAGTTTATCTCGTCTTCAGAGATGGATGTCAAGGGGCGCCCAAGTGGTCAGTTTTATCTAGATATCCACAAGACCGTTGACTATGACGCGCAGATCCGCAATCGCGCCGAGAGTCTCGATTCATCTCAGCTCGATAGATATTACTACGAAGCTTTGAAGCGGGTTATGGAGTGCACTGACCAAACTTACATCACTGGCTATAAAATCTGGCAGCACGAACTGGAATGGCTGGAGCGAAAGGCTGCGCGTCAAGGGTATCTCTTTTTCGGTGCGCCAAACGAACGTTCTACCGCAGTCCCTCCACGGGATTTTTACCTCTATTTTATCCAACCATTTGAACCACCCCATTTCAAGGACGAGAAAAAGTCCGACGAACTGTTTTTAAGGCTTACAAATACGGATGACGAATTCCGTACCACACTAAGCAACTATGCCGCTGCCATTGATTTGGCATCTACATCATCCGGACAAGCCAAATCCAATTACGAATCTAAGGCCTCCAATTTCCTGCGAAAGCTTGTACAATGGCTGCAAAAGCAGATGACCACCTCTTTTAAAGTTACCTATCAGGGACGCACCAAGTCGCTTACCGAATGGGCCAAGGGTAAATCGATCCGCGAACTTTCCGGTATCGGCTCCCATGAGCGCATCAATTTCCGTGACCTGGTAAACACCATCGCCGGTATTTGCCTGGGTGCTCATTTCCAGGATCAAGCGCCCGAATACCCCTTCTTTTCGGTGCTCATTACCGGGACCAACCGGAATCAGGCCGCACAGAATGCCCTGCGCGCCATTGCCCTGCCTGCGCCGCAAAGCGGAGCGGCGCGGCAGGCAGGCGGACAGAACCGCACCAAACAGGCAACAGCGGTTTTGGAT
>JAJSZT010000154.1 GCA_030272815.1 Deltaproteobacteria bacterium | reverse complement strand
CAATGGATCCGCATGGCGTAAAAAAGCCTTTGAAGTAGGTGATCACGATTTCAGACAGTATGCCGAAGGAATCGCCATAGGCTATGGTATTTATGATACTCTGACCAATAGGGGTTCGATGTTTGTGGGCATTGACCATAATACGCCTGCCTTTGCAGTGGAATCAATTGCCAAGTGGTGGAAGCAAGATGGCTCAAAAAAATATAAGGGATGCAAAAAGCTTCTCATTTTGGCGGATGCGGGAGGAAGTAATGGATATCGCCCAAGAGCATGGAAATATGAGTTACAGAGGAAACTATGTGATCCATTCGGGCTCTGCGTAACAGTTTGTCACTATCCGCCAGGCGCATCAAAATGGAACCCGATTGAACATCGCTTATTCAGTGCCATCAGTAATAACTGGAAAGGGGTGCCCCTGAATAGCTACGAAACAATAATCAAATATTTGAGAAAGACAAAAACAACTCCTAAGAAAGGCCCTGGATTAAAAGTAAAAGCAACCTTGGTTCGGAAGAGATATAAAAATGGCCAAAAAGTTTCTGATAAGGAAATGTCTCAACTTCAATTGGAAAAACATGATACTTTGCCTAATTGGAATTACACGATTTCGCCAACAAAAATGTGAAGTTATTTATTGTTGACCCCTAAGCGGTTTCCGGTATAGATTAAAGTACCGAAAACTTATTGTAATGGTACTTATTGAAGCTTAAGTTTGCCTGAACCCCCAGGTTGTGTGAGAAGATATTGAAAATATAACGAGGATATTTTTTTTAGATATTGGATAGTTATAAGCAGATGGCACTAAACGGTAGCTACGCTACTTTTAGGCCGTAATCATACGATTGTGCTACCCACACTAAATAGCGAAAAGGCATATTTTCCATTTTTTTTAAAGATACCTACAGCTCACATTGACATCGGAGGTCTGATGCGTCTCAAATTGTGCCTACCCAGCTCCCGACAGGACGTCGTGTGTTTTGTTGGGAGCGTAAGACATATGCAACGCGATTGTATAGGGAGATGATAATCACTAGGCCTCCAGTAGAGTTTTTGGGGTATCTGCTGGAGGCCTGAAAAGACCTCTCTTTATATGCTAACTTCTTATTATTTATTACGGAGGTGCGTAATGAAAAAGGTTTTAGGAATTTTAACACTTGCAATGCTCTTCACATTAACCACAGCTTTTCAAACTTACGGCGAAGACGGTGGGATTTTTACAATTCTCTCTACCGGAGACAATTACACTCAAACAAATGCATTGGTTTTATCGATGAAGACTTTTAATCTAGGATATGAGGTCAATGTACTTCTTTGCGGTGACGCCGTTAACCTGGCGCTTAGAAAAGATACTACTCGCTTAGTTGCGCCGGCGCCTAAGACCCCTTGGCAAATACTTGGTGGATTGATTGCACAAGGTGTTCCTGTATATGTATGCCCATTGGTCTTTAACAATCCCCCTTACGAAAACCAAATCAACAATTATGGTTTAAGGGATAACGTGATCCGTGTATGGGCGAAGTGCGAGGATCCTAATGCTGATGTTACACCAACAACAATGGCCGAAATAATTAACAAAGAAGGTATCAAGCTTTTTACTTATGGGGGAATTAACTGAATCACAACAGCCGGAAACATGCCTGAAGTTTTCTCAACGGGTTCAGGTTATTAACCTGAACCCGTTATTTTTGGCTCTTTCTCATATTTAGGGTACCGCGGACATTCGTGCGAAAATGTACGCTAAGAAAAATAACTTACTGAAATAAATGCTAAAACTACATCGTTCGGAAGATAATCTGGCTCGTCAGATGTATATTTGATAATGACTTATCAAAAAATAAAGGGCAACGATTTCAATAACTTACAGGGATATGCTAAATCGAGAAGGCCCTTAACGTACATTTTCGCACGAATGTCCGTGGTACCCTTATTTGCCGAGAAGATTTTTAAAGAATATTTTGATTCCAGGGGGATCAAATACTGAATAAGGGAGACCGGAGACCCCGATGACAGCGCCGCCCTGAAAAAAGGGGGACGTTGAAAAGGGGGACGAAAAGGGGGACGTTCGTGCAGAACGTGCTTGACGGGTTAGCTGAGGTGTGATAGTGGATGAGTTATACCGAGGTTAGCAAGATTAGACGCCCCCGGAGTTTTGCATCATGTGATGGGTCGGGGCATAGAGAGGAAGAATATCTTTTGGAACGACAAGGATCGAAGCGACTTTATCGATCGTTTGGCTGGGGTTGTTGAAAAAGGCGGGATGGATATCTACGCTTGGACGTTGATGCCGAATCATTTTCATTTATTGTGCAAGACTAAGAATTGGCCGTTATCATCAAGTATGCGGAGGATTCTTACTGGATATGCAGTAAACTTTAACAAGCGCCATAAGAGGCGCGGGCATCTATTCCAGAACCGGTACAAGTCTATTGTATGCCAGGAGGATAGGTATTTAAAGGAATTGGTTAGATATATTCATCTAAACTTACTAAGATCTGGAATTGTCAAAGATATG
>JAJSZT010000153.1 GCA_030272815.1 Deltaproteobacteria bacterium | reverse complement strand
TTATAGACATGTTGGTTACAAAATGCTCGGATAGCGAATATTACTTTATCAAGAAAGGAATTTTCGCTATGTCTTGTGACTCGAATAAAGATCAGGTTAAAAAGGAACGGACAAACAGAATATCTTCATATGATCGTTTAGTAGAACTAAACATGATTTTATTATACACACTTTACTCAGAAAAGGATAGAAGACTTTATGGAGCGGCTGAAGCCTTAAAACTAGGTTATGGCGGTATCAGTTATATTTCGAGAGTTCTGGGTTGTGATCGAAAGACGATATTACGAGGAATATTGGAGCTCAACTGTCCTGAATTGATTGAAAAAAATAGGATTAGAAGAAAAGGTGGTGGAAGAAAAACGAGTTTGGAGCAGCAATTCTAATTTTAAATCTCAATTTTAGCTGATGATAGCTGTATTGGATCATTTATCAAGCAAATTCAAAATCTATGTCGGCGAAATAGAAAGGACTAAAGATATGTGTGCTTCTGAAAAAGTTATTTTTCAATCCCGAACATCATTAACCATGTTTGTAGTCAGTTTTTAGACAAACCAATCCATTGATGCTCCGAAATTCCGTCATTTTAGTGCCAATACTGATTTAACTGTTCAACTAAATGATATACGAATGTAATCTAACTTGTATCCGGAACATCCAGTTCGAGTCCGTGTATCATAAAAGTTAACATGGCATCCCAACTATCGAAGTACGAATATCGGGTCAAGGCGCGTATATCATCAAAAAAGGTTTGGCGGGTGGGAAGGTTATCACGAATCAGTTTATATTTATCATCCATTATCTCAAGTACGGTGTGAAATAAGAAAGCCAGCAGGTTTAAGGTTAACAAAAGAGAGGATAAGTGCTTTTTGCCATGACCATAGTTGTGTTCAAGGTGATATCCCTTTGTTTTCAGGATGTTGTTGTTTTCGTTTTCCACTTTCCAGCGTGCCCGGCCATCCCTTACAATCTCTTTCACATTGTTCTTTGAAATCTTAAAATTGGTTGCAAAAGCATTCTTGTACAAGATTTTTCCATCGGGCAAAGTTGTAATAAGTTCGCACCAGTTTACTTCCAGAGCATCATCGCCGTCACGTAAAGGCACTTGATTAACAAAACGATACGTATCAATTTCGTGGGTCTTTCCTGTCCAACGTTTCTCTACTACTGTTTGGATAGCCCTCATCGCTTCCAATTCTTCCAACCATTCGTAAAGTATCTTATGGGAATCAGGCTTACATACTAAAATGAAATCAAGTCCTTCCTCTAACATCAAAACGCATAACGGTTGCTTACAATACAAATCATCGCCCAAGGCGGTGATCCCAAGCTCTTTATACATCAGTGCGTATTGGCGAATCCAACGTTTAGCCGCCGCATTTTCACAGTCTTGTTTTTCATGCCCATCCTGTGGGGTGATGAATTCTGGTTGTAACGGAATGACTTTGCTATTCCCCGGTGCGACAATTACTGGAGTAACAACATTATGAAAATAGGTTGTCGTGCCGTTTTTATGATCTTTTTTGCTACAGTTTCCACAATGAATCGTTTTCGAAGAAAAATACTGCGTGCCGTCAAATGCGCACAATAAGTTACCATTGAAGGAGCGAAATACATTCAGATGACCTGATGCATTTAGCCCATTAAAAATATATGAAAACATAGGGAATACATAGGAAGGGTGCACTATATCCAGCAAGTCTCTGATGTGATTATCGCTTGGGATTTTTTGCATTCCGAACAGAGATTGAGCGTTGCTTTTCCCTTTTGTTTTTTGCATAGCATCTTGAAATGCCAGAAAGGATGGGCTCTGAGTAAAAAAAACAGAAAAAGCACCTAACCCCGCATCTTCAATGGTGTAACGAGTATTTGACCCGGTACGCTTGTCGGGGAAATCAGATATCAAAGAGCGAAAATGTTTCACCATGTTGTCAAAAGAAAACTCTGTGAGCTTTCGTTTGAGTAAAATTTTATTTTCTATCTCTTTGGAGCAGCGCATTCGATCCTTCTGGGTAATAAAGATGTAAATCAACATCTTTTAGTATCAGAAATGAATGGGGCTGTCTATAGAAAAGATATCTTATAACATTAAATAGTTATCGATTTGCAGCAAAATTTGATGGAGTCTGAAAATGTCTGAAGCCACCCTTATGAAGTTGAGATAAAGTCATAATTAGAATTGCTGCATATATGAAGTTAGGGAAGACAAGGATGGTGAATATTATCATCTTGTTACACTCTGGAAGACAACCAAGCAAGAAGAAGAACTATATGAAAAAAACAGCTAAGAAAAAGTCTCCAACCGCAGATGAAATTGCTGAACTGGCGATGAAAGGAGACGATGTTTCAAAGTTTTTTACAAATGAAGGCGAGATGAGGCCCCCTATTCAGAGAGTTAATGTTGATTTTACCCTTGATATGCTGAAGAAGTTGGATGACTTAGCAAAGAAAATGAATATTAGCCGTCAAGCGATGATAAAAGCGTATCTTCGTCAAGCGTTGGACCAACATTATTTAGCCAAACAAC
>JAJSZT010000152.1 GCA_030272815.1 Deltaproteobacteria bacterium | reverse complement strand
TCGGATGCCTGATATTATCTTTTTTTACATTTTCAACAAATTGTTAATCACTTTCGATATCATAAAGCGAAGTGCTTTTGTTTTGTATGATGAGTTATTAAATGTGCCAATTATGTACGATTCTGTTTTGGGATGATAGAACATAAACGCCCCTGTAACTCCCACGCAACCCCAGCAGTTGAACTTTGATGGCATAATAATTGGTACAGTCACAAACTTCCATATAGAATAGCCATAATTTATACCAAGGGCAGGAAACCCCATTGGCCTGTCATCAGCTATCATCCTTTTTAGGGTTTCTTCCTTCAGTATTTTATTATTCACAAGTGCTTTCATGAATATCAAATACTCTTCGAGTGGTGCAATTACACTGGAACCCGCATGATCTAAAGGAGCAATGCCTTCAATTTTCGTAAAATCCACATTATTTATCAACGCTTCTGCGGTTGGATATATTGATGGCTCCTCTGGTTTAGAGAAATCATTAGCGTATGCATGTTTCATCCCCAGTGGCTCAAAAATCAGCTGATGAAGAACTTCCTGAAAGGGTTTTCCTGTAATGTTTTCAATTATCAAGCCTAAAAGGTAGTAGTTTGTATCAGTGTACAAATGTTTTTCGCCAGGTTTTGATTTGGGTGTTAAGTTTTGTTTGCCCCAAATAATTGCATCTCTCGTAGTAATCCTCATGCTTGAATCATTAACCATCTTCTCATAGAGCGGAAAGAAAACATCAGCTAAACCAGATGTTTGATTTAGCAAATGGCAAATAGTTATGTCATTAGAATAATCTTTACCCTTGAAAACATGTAGGTTATGCATTAATTCATCGTCGATATACTTCTTGATTTTGTCATCAAATGATAATTTGTCTTGGTCGTGGAGTATACCTATGATGGTTGCTGTAAACAATTTACCCACACTAGCCAAATGGTTTGGCTGTTGCGGATTCGCATCAATATGCCCGCTTTTACCTTCTGCAATTTTTATATCAATTTTCAGTTTCTCTGAGCTCACAAGTAGGAATGCATTTTTAACTGTTTCATCCTTTCTTACTTGCTTCCGAAAAGATTTTTCAATTCTGCTTACTATTTCGTTTCTATCCATTTACCTTTCCTCCTGTCATTTCTTGTTATCTTACACAAAGGTAGTGTCAAATATTTTTCGCACTTTCTTTAATGTCAATCCCTTTTCCAGTAGATTAGTATGTCCTTGGTAATATGTTTCTTCAGTGGTATTCCCCTCCTCCGGAGGAGGGGAATACGCGCCGATTTCAAGCAACTTTTTCTCTAATAAATTCTACATCTTTTAATAGGGACATATTTAAATATCGTTTCTCACTCCATTTTGTCCCTGCGACATGGCGTAGTCGAGCTGCAGCCAACATTAATGCAGATTGACCGTCAGGAAAGCTTCCAACTACACGAGTGCGCCTTCGTATTTCTCGCATCAAACGCTCAAGCCCATTATTCGTCCGAATTCGTGTCCAATGCTCGCGAGGAAAACTCATATAGGTTAAGGTCTCATGGAGTGATTCTTCAACTTTTTCTGCTGCCTTTTTTAATCGCATACCTTTCAGTTTCTTGACTACTGAGACACCCTTTTCCTGCGCTGATTCAAGATCCTCCTGGGCATGAATTGCTTTTAGCATAGCTGCCACTTCCTTCATCATCTTATTGGGGACTGATGAAAAAACATTGCGGTAAAAATGAACAACACAGCGTTGCCAACAAGACCCTGGAAAACACTCATGAATGGATTCTACCAAACCAAGGCACTTGTCGGATATAAAAAGATGTGCATCCTGCAATCCGCGTTCTTTTAAGCTGCGTAGGAAAGACAGCCAACCCTCTTTATCCTCTTTGGCTCCTTCGGCTACACCTATTATCTCACGGTAACCATCGGTATTTACTGCAATCGCAACTAGTATGGAAACATTACGGACTTCTCCGCCCCAACTTCGCTTCAGACAAATACCATCAAGATACACATAGGGATACTGTGATTTAAGAGGCCTGTTACGCCATTTCTCTATATTTCCATACGCTTTTTTGTTAAGATCACTAATGGTCGACGGAGATACCTTTGTACCCCATAAAGCCTCTGTAATATCTTCTATACGACGAACCGACACACCGGCTAAATACATCTCTATGAGAGCTTCTTCAACGGAACATTCTCGTCGACGATAACGCTCTATTATCGCTGTCTCAAAGGGTAATTTACGCAACTTGGGTACTTTCAATGTTACTCTTCCTGAAGTAGTATCTAACTTACGCTCGTAATGACCGGCACGAGTGTCTTTACGGGCATCGGTATGTTCATAGCGCTCTGCACCACACAAACGGTCTGCTTCTTGATCTAGCAATGTATTTAGCGTATCTTCAACTGTGGAACGGACTACATCACTTAACTGATCTTTTATAAGCCCTTCGTTGATATCAATTATTTTGTTACTCATGGAGGTCCTCCTCTGGAATTAATTTTTTAGTGGTTTGATCATTACTAAAATACCAGTTTGAGGATCTCCTTTAAAAATGTGCGAAAAATAAGATACGTTATCTACACAAATATCAGGTTTCCGA
>JAJSZT010000151.1 GCA_030272815.1 Deltaproteobacteria bacterium | reverse complement strand
TCCGGGGGTCTAACCATCACATCTCTATTATGAGAATATACTCAAAACAGCTAAAAAATAATTAGAATAACAATTAATGTATATTTAACCTGATAACCGATTGACATTCAAGTCTTTATTATAAAGTAATTAAAAAACTGATTCGTATAAGTATTTATTTGACAGAAAAAATCTTATGAAAAAAAATAGTTCAAACAGTTTTAAAGAAGTCTTTTCGATCAGTAGTATCATCGACGATCTTCCTTCCGTTTTTCAATACCTCGTACGATTACATGATGCAGCGTTCCAGGGGCATCAAGGCGGGCTTGTCGGGACATTTGGTATCTCCTTATAAAAAATCGTCTAACTGCCCAACATAGTTATTCAAGCTTGTCAACTACGTCCCGTCTTGCCTTTGAAGTGTCTGTAGGGGCTTCGCCCCCTATTCAGGCGTTTCTTGGCTTAAGGATGGGCAACGGTTCCCATGTGACGAAAGGAGTTATCCGGCGCTTGAATCGGCCCAGATCATCGTAGTACATGACGTCGAACACATCTTCATCCTGGCTGAAATGCTGGTTAGCCCTGTGCAGCAAGGCGTAAGACGGAATGATTCCGATGTTGTCTTGAGCCAGAAGTCGTTTGCGGACGCCCTCCGGATTGGCGATAGAAATGGGGAGCTTTCCCTCGTGGATCGATAGGAACATGCGCATCGTCTCCACCATTCTGCCGATAGATTCGCCTCGCAGCTCAACCTTGAAACCCTCTTGCCGGTATGTGGACGGGCGCGAAACGGTAAGGTCTATGTGCGTTGTGTTGCCCCCTCGCTTAATCTCCCACGGGTGCCCACCTCCTCTTCTTTTGGGATGCTCTCCATCGATCCAATCGGCAAACTCCTGCTCGGAGGCTGAATCTATGTCCAGAAGCCCTTCGTGCCGGCCGTCGGCATATCGGCTATACATCTCTCGACCAGACAAAGATTCATCGACTGTCTCCTCTTTGCGCTTCCCGGCTATATAGGCGATTTTGCAATACTGGAAGTAATCAGCCGCTGTCATGGACGAGACTTCCGTGTTCTCCGCTTTGAGGAAAAAGCCATCTTCGACCAGACGCACCAGCTTCCTGGTCCTGTCCTTGCCCAGTTCCTTATTCAGGCGGTAAACATCAGGGAGGGAGGCGCGTATGAGAGCATTGGGGGCGACACCGTATCTGTGACGTAACGGGTAATCGACCTGAATTCGTTTGTTGGCCTTTATCCAGTCTTTCCTGGCAGCTTTGAGCCATTTGCGCGCGGATTCGATTAGTGGTTCCCATACCGTAGCCAGTTGACCATGGTTTTCAACAGAATAAGAAGAGGCTCCCATGAAGTCCATTACTCGCACGCACTTTTTCGGTTCGACCTCCAGGCTGCCACCTCCACCATCGACATGAGTGATGTAGAAGGTGTGCTTGTACTTGTTGACATGCAGGTGATTCCATTTTTTCCCCTTGTCCGGAAACAAGATATTCCAAACGCGGTCCAAAGCGGACAACTCGTAGGAGAAATCACCCAACTCCTTCACTAAAGCGAAAGTTGAGGCTGTCAGTTCCATTGCTCTTCGTTCCCATATTTTTCTTAATTGCCTATTTCTGCCGAACAATTAGTCTGTGAACATTAACTATTTTTTAGGCGGCATCTCTAACGCCTTTTCTAAAAGAGTATTGTCCATAATGCATCTCCCTTTTTATATATTTGGTTATGTTTCATTCATTCATTAATTGAAACAATATGGAAGTACAAGCTAACCCATTATCCTCTATCCAAGTTTTACTTTTTCACCCACTCTTTTGATGGAGGTGGTTCCATTACCGGTGGAATCTGGCCTTTTTTAAACCACCCGTCCATAGTCATGCGGATATCTTGATAACTTTTAAAGTCATGAATATGATGTAGCATTTCATCAAATGGTTTTGGATTCTTTATGTTCTCACGCCAAGCTTTTTTCTCAACTGTTTCAAACACAAGATAATTGTTGCCGATATAGTTCGGATTAGTTTGCAGAAACAAGTCAGTTAGAAAAGGTGTAATGATGGATGCATCGAGTTTTCTTTGAGAATCTCAAAATTTTTATCTGCCAATTTTTGGATGTGTTTTGGGAGGTGAAATGATTCATAGCTTTTTAAATTTCCCTTTCTTGAAATCCGACACTGCTCTGTTGGCAATGTCGTCAAGTTTTCCCGAAGCCACGTCTTTCTCAAATTGCTTGTCCCATTCTGATGCATCGAACTCTTCAAACCATGATCGAAATTCTTTAAGTTGCACTTTAGGCAATCCAGCCACTTCTCTTTTTATTTGTTGGACCAACATCATAACTTCACCTCACTTTCTTTCTGCCATAACCAGTTATACCTCGGAAGGTTGCAAATTGCGTTTTTTTCGGTGAGCAATGAGCATCAAGAGCAAGGCGTGAAGGTGCGGAATAGCAGGCTATTGCAAGCCTGAGCAACGCAACTATTGGTGTTCATGGCCAGCGAAAAACCGCAATTTGTGGCCTTTCGAGGTATATTATATAGTTTCTGGATAACTATCAAATTGAAGAATACTTGACAAGTAACATTTCGATTTCTTTATTGTTTTTCTATCTGGATAATATATAAAATAGTAAAGTT
>JAJSZT010000150.1 GCA_030272815.1 Deltaproteobacteria bacterium | reverse complement strand
GCCTACTATTCTCTGGTCAACCGAGCCACCTCCTTGACCAGGGCTATTGTTATGCTGGGGCTTAATACTGTAAAAAATCTTGCATTGAGTACATCTGTCTTGGAAAGTTTAGGCGGAGAAGAATCTTTCCAGGCCATTTCTATGGACAACTTTTGGATGCATTCCATTTGCGTGGGGGTGACTGCCAAGTCCATGGCTGCAATTAAACGTGTTCCTATTACAGACAGGGAAGAATATTTTGTAGCCGGATTATTGCATGATTTAGGTAAGATCCCCCTTAATAACCGATTTCCGGAGGAATACGTTCATGCCATGGAATGGGCAGAACTTCAGCAAGTTCCCCTGTACCAGGCTGAAAATAGTATTTTTAAAGTCGATCACTGTATGGTTGGAGGAATGATTGCTGAAAAATGGGGGTTGAGTAAAACGATAACTGATTCACTTTGCCATCACCACAAGGTGGTTGAGGCGAGGGAGGAAAACCACCAAATGGTCGCAATTGTGGCATTGGCAAATACTTATGCCAATTTTCTTGAGGTAGGCTCATCAGGAGATCGTTTTCCTGAGGACCCACAAGCAACTCATCTTTTCGAACAGGTTGGAATTAGCTGGTCTGCTCTTTTAGACCTTCGAGAAACTGTCATGGGCGAGATAGAAAAAGCCAGGGTTTTTCTGCAACTCACCCAAAAGGGGTAGTCTGATGAAAGTAAAATTCTGGGGGGTAAGGGGTTCCATACCCTGCCCAGGGCCTTATACCATAAAATATGGCGGAAACACAGCCTGTATTGAATTAAGATTTGTGGACCCGAATAGGCTTATTATTATTGATGCAGGCTCCGGCATCAGAGAGCTGGGCAACTATATGATGGCCAATGACCTTCCCAGGGGTCCGATAAAAACAGAAATTTTTCTGACCCACACCCATTGGGACCACATTATGGGATTTCCATTTTTCACGCCAGGTTATATTCCTGGGACAAAACTTAAGATTTACGGGCCGGTCAGCTATGAAGATAATTCCCTTGAAGATAGTGTGGGTGGGCAGTTGACCTATCGTTATTTTCCGGTACGCCGGACGGAACTTGCCTCAGAAATAGAATACATCAATCTAAAGGAAGACCAATTTGATCTTGGCGACGGGATTATTCTTACCACCAAGTATCTCAACCATCCCCTCCTTTGCCTCGGCTATCGTTTCGAATATTGTGACAAGGTTTTCTGCACTGCCTATGATACGGAACCCTTTCAGAATGTCTTCTGCACCGACCTTGATGACCCATCCTATAATGAGGCCATGGCCCACGAAGGCGACCAGGCGGCCAGGGCAGAAAATCAGCGAGTGGAAGAATTTACTGCCGGGGCCGACCTCCTCGTTTACGACGCTCAATACACCCAGGAAGAATACGAGTCCTCTAAGATCGGCTGGGGCATTCTTCATGTGAATATGCCATCGTTGCGGCGAAGCAGGCCGGGGCCAAACGTTTGGCCCTGTTTCACCATGAGCCCGTACGAACTGATGAGCAGATGGATGAGCTGACCGAGAAATATTGCAGCCAAGATCATACCGGTGACACAGATATCTTTTTTGCTCGCGAAGGAATGGAAATTGAACTCTAAGGGATTCACTCAAAACTACCCGTGCATAATGGTGTCACCCATTAAAGGGCACAGCTTGATAATCTGTTGCCCGAACCGAATTTCTAAAACCTACTAAAACTAAATTGAGCGATTTTTTACTCGATCTGCACCAATCTCTTGCGCATCAAGGACTTGCGAAAAGTCTCGACATATCCATTGGTATGCCTGCGCTTTTCGCAAACCTTGCTGCATCAAGATCTTGGCACATTTCTTCGCAAAAAATAGCTCAACTTATACCTCGGAAGGTTATAAATTGCGTTTTTTTCGGTGAGCAATGAGCATCAAGAGCAAGGCGCGAAGGCGCGAAATAGCAAGCTATTTCAAACCTGAGCAACACAGCTATTGATGTTCAGGGCCAGCGAAAAATCGTAAGTTGTGGCCTTTCGAGGTATAGTTAAAAGGAAAGTTGTATGGAAAAAATTACCGCATTTGATATGAAAACCTCGCTTGCAGAATCAGTAATTAACCTGTTCGACACAATGCTTTCAATGAAAGTGGAACTTTATGAGACAGATTCGGAGACAGGTCTGGATGGTTTTCGAATGACAGGATCATTGAGTTTGGCAGGAGATGTAATGGGGACTATGGCTATTCAGGTAAGTGATGTCTTTGCCCGCTTGATGACAGCAGCTATGATGGGCATTGAGTCGGAAGAAATTGAGAGCGAAGAAGAGGTCAAAGATGTGATTCGCGAAGTATGTAATATAGTCGGCGGCAGTTTGAAGTCGGCTCTTGATGACCTTGGATTGTCCAGTGAGATTTCTATTCCTTCGATAACGACCGGAAAGGATTTTGTGATTGAAACATTGAACATGGAACGGTATGAATTTTTCACTTTTCGTTATCAGGATCATAAATTCTTCGTGGAAGTATGTATAAAAGCTGCTGCTAATATCGACTCTGAAGCACAAAGACAACTCACGGGCATAGATATCCATAAATTTAAGAGGTTGGACATAATATCAACCTCTGGTGATTCGGTAATAGAATTTTTTAAAACAATGCTTGATTTAGATCTGGAACTCTCCGAAAAAGTTTCAAAATCAGATTCCGACGATCTTCAAATTATGGGATTAATCAATTTTGCAGGATCTGTGACAGGTAG
>JAJSZT010000149.1 GCA_030272815.1 Deltaproteobacteria bacterium | reverse complement strand
CAGGGTATCGGCTTTTGAAGATCATCAGTTTAATGCCATTTATCAACTTCAAATAACAAGCGATAACATATTGTTAACCGGAGGAAGTTTTGGGGTTGAGTCAACAGTGCCTGCCATTGCAGTTTATCTTACTGCAATTCTTGTGTTGCTACTGTACACGGCAAGGAAATATTCAAGAGATACTGAAAAGGAGGCGGTACAAGATGGAAAATAAAATCAAAATATTGGTAATTGGCGTATTGATAGCAGCAATCACTTTCGGCGTGATAATCGTAGGAATTATTGTAGGAGGATTCTCACTCTTCTACTTTGATGTACAAGAAGGGAGCGGCATGGTTGTTGAACAAAAAGAGAGCAGAGTAAATATTGGTTACGATATTGTCAGTTCACAGGCACAATGGGGGACAGAGAACCTCTCTCGAATGGAGATTGTGAATGTACACGGGACGTTCTGGAACTCTGGCGATAAAGAGGCGAAGAACGTAACCGTGACTTTGATATTTACAGACACCGCACACGACAAAGTAGTTAGAAAAACAGTGGTAAAAGGTGTGGATCTGCTTCCGGATGGCGCGTCATCGGCAACATTTGATGCCGGGTATTTAAGAGAGATGACCATACCAAAAACATCAGTAGATAAAACGATTCAGGTTAATTGGATAGAAGACGGGCAATTGAAAAACTTTACCACACGGCTTGATGCGGGCACGAACAAGGCTAAACAGTGAGCAGGAGGAATAATAAATGACAAACAAGATCGTTTTTGAGAATGTACCAAAGTCTTATGGTAAATTCAAAGCTCTGGATGGTATTGATCTTGAAATCCCGGAAGGGATGTTTGGTCTGTTAGGACCCAATGGTGCCGGGAAAACCACATTCATGAATATCCTTGTGACATATTCCTCACCACTATATGGATTGGAATTGTAGTATAAGACATGTGTCCCTTTAGTAAAATGCAGACGTGTAATAAGTGCATTAACAACAGTCAATCCTCCATACGAATGCCCTACAAAAGTCCTGTAATTGGAAGACTTTTTATCATTTTCTGGGACGATTCGAAAAACCTCAGAGACGGCAGAGAGACGCAGAGAAAAATAACAACTTTCTGCGATCCCCCGCGTCCGGGCTTATCTAGCGGCATTTTTTGGTGAGGGGAATTAGAGGAAATACTTGATTTCCCTTTTATTCGCTATTATACGATGTATGCTTCCTCATTTCTTTCTTAACAACCATTTCATTGCCTCAATTTATTAATAATTTTTATCATGGTCTGAAACGCGATATTAGGCCTTGCTTGCTGGTTTATAGATCCCGTTATGTAGAGATCCATATCAGGCACATAAAAAGCCGCTGAACCGGTAGAACCACAATGACCAACCATATCGGGCACGGTATGAAAAGGCGAAAGAATGCGGGGCATATAGAATTTTTGTATGCCGATACCATATTTAAAAGGAAAGAAAATGTTATTCCACTTCTCCAATTCGTTCAGTCTTTCCTTTGGGAAAAAATAACCGCTGAAGAATGCTTTTAGAAATGTCATTTGGTCCTTTGCAGTGGAAATAATATCATTTTGTGTAGAGGTGAGAAAAAGCGGGATATGTCTTGTTTCCGATTTATAACGGATGGGAACAAAATTTTTATCGTTTGCATATTCACTGTGTAGTCCTATAAGTTTTTCGCATTGAACTCTTTTCAAAAATTTCTAACATTTATATCACAACCCAAACAACCTATGACCTATGCCAAAAATGGCTTCTGGTGGCATTTTTCTCCAGAATGCTTGTTCTGGAGTTTCTAGTTTCTCAAAATTTAAACTCCCATGAGGTCTATTATTATACCATTCAATGAACTCTTCAAAGGAAGAGAAATGCTTCCTGAATCTTTGATAAGTATCAAACCATTTCTCAATTTTTCCATTCGTTTGCGGGTGCTTTACCCTTGCCAAAATTGGTTTGATTTCATATTTCAGTATATGTTGTTTAAATTCACCATCCCATTCACCTTTTTCATTGATTCTATGTGCTCCGAATTCACTGCCATGATCCATGATAAGTTCCCTCATAGGACGTATTGGCCAATAATTCTCAACCATTTGATCAATAACTTCCTTGCTGTTCTCAGTGTTTATGTTTGCAAATTCTCCACCTGCTAAGATCTTCCTGGAAGCATCATCCAGAATGGCACATACTTTGATACTGTCCTCTGTATCCTCATGCCAATCTATATGTCCTGCGGACATGCTATGCTTTCTTTCATATCGGATCCATTGACGTCTCTTCTTTTTCTTTACGTTTTCTTTAGCCAGACCTTCAGAAAGCAAGTACCTGTGAATTCTATTATGAGGTATATGAATATTGTAATATCCTTCTATGATAGGTTCAAGCATTCTCGCCCCGAACTTAAAGCGGTCAAAGGCTTCAATGATGATTCTAACCTCTTCAGGAGTTAGTGGTTTCTTTGGTCTGCCCTGATTATTCCCTATTATTGGTTCTTCTCCAGTCTCTTGATATTCCTTCCAGATCTGTTCGACTCTCCTCTTTGAGATTTTGATATCTTTTGCTATTGTCGCACATGATTCTCCTTTCTTCTTATGTCTGATTATATAACGAATGTTTTTCTTGTTTAATTTCATGCTCTGAGTTAAAATTCCAGAGTGAAATTTGATGCGAAATCTTTTCGGGACTATACATTGCATATTCACACACATAAGTTTTAGTTAGGTTCAGTTCTTGAAACAGATTTTTCAGGACAATATTTACAAGCTCTCCTGTAATGTTTTCTATGATTAAGTCCAAAATTTGATGATTTGTATCA
>JAJSZT010000148.1 GCA_030272815.1 Deltaproteobacteria bacterium | reverse complement strand
CTGAAGAACGTAGTTGACCCCAGTTAAATAAAAGCAAACATGATTTCACGGGGCAAGCTAAGTTGGATAATTCAGTGTAATTCCGTGAAAATCCGTGATGAATTATTACAATTCAAGCTATTTAATTTTCATCCATAACAACCTGGCTAATCCTGGTCCCGGGTTTTTCCATTGGGAAGGCATTTCAGAAGTCAGATAAATCACGTCTCCGGCACGTATGGAGTAAACGGCTTTACCCAATTTCATCTGCAATTTCCCTGACAACAGATATCCTATCTCTTCACCTTTATGAATGAAAAAATGGGATGGAAGATTTTTACCAGGCGGTATTTCGATGCGGTATGGTTCAGCTTTTGGGTCAAAATCCACAGGCGTTAGAAGTTTTGCATATATGCTTCCCTCAGGCAAATCCGGAAATTTTATCTCAACAGCTTCACCCGATGGAAATATTACCCGGTTTTCGACATCTGTTAGCCCTTGAAAAAATGAACTTATATCAACAGAAAGAACTTCCGCTATTTTAAGCAGCGCCGGAAGCGATGGATATATCAAGTCGCTTTCAATTTGTGATATTGTACTTGGTGTTACACCAACAAGTTTAGAAAGTTCCGTCTGCGAAAACCCTCGTTTTGTACGGAGTTCCTTCAAGCGTATTCCCAGATCTATTCTACTTGTTGTGCGCATTTCTGAATCAAATGTAATATTAAGGTCTTTACTCCAGTAGTTAAATGGTTTGTTAAGAGTTTCAATATTACGACTTTCAGCCTTAAGAATGGTCAGAGATGTTTTTCCTCTTTTTACAGATAGCTCAATTGCAACTTGAGCTGTCTGGTTGATTTGTGCTCTGATGCGTGGGGAATGAGCTTTTTTTTCGATGATCCAATATGCAATAGTGTTTAGCTCATAAAGGCGCGGGCAGGAATGTGAATAAAAGTTTATAATATGCTCTTCTCCTTCCCATAGTTCTTGCATTCCGGTTAAACTTTCAAAGACAAATCTTACATCTCCTTCTAAATTTTTATGAATACCATAAAAGGCATCCATTACCTTGTCTACATTTCTCGGTTCTTCAAGCTTTACAATTTGGCATGGCCATTCTGATTTCTTTTTATTGTAGAAATTAGAAAAGACTTCGGAGTCGGCCCCCTTACCACATGTAAAGCAGTCCAGAATAGTCAGATTCTCATATTCGGCCAGAGAGCCTAATTTTTCTAAAAGATTTCTTGGAGAGCGGTCAAAACTGACATAGATAAGAGGTTTATTTTGAGCCTGTGATGCTTGTATGAAATTTAAACAGAATACTGATGCCAGACTTCCAGCATCGTCATACCATACCACATTATCTCCTATAAAAAGACCTCCTAATAAACGATCAAGCTGGCCTACACCGGAAGCTATGCGAAGTCTATTTGAATTCATTTTACTATCTTACATAAAAACTCATTATGAAATTTGGATGGATACGGGTTTGTTATAGGTTAATGGGGTTTACTTTTTTTTTCCTATGGGGTACAAATAATCAATGAATTTGGTTTACAGTTCACGGTTGTTGGTTTATAATTGTTAGTTTCATGTTTTGATCAACTGTGAACCGTAAACAATTACGATTTTGGTACGCCTGGCAGGATTCGAACCTGCGACCTACGGATTAGAAGTCCGTTGCTCTATCCAACTGAGCTACAGGCGCACGTAAGTTGTTATAAATAAAACGTAACCATTCAGGTTGGTTAGGCTGAAGACTGAAGACTTTTAGGGAAAAAACTCCCAGAAGTCAATATTTTCTTAAAGCGGCCGGAAATTTTGTCCTAAACATAGAGAATAACACTCAGGAATCATCTGTTTCCTTCAGCCTACAGCCTTCAGTCTAAAAACCTGAGTAATTACAATAAAATTAACATATGTTATAGATTATGTCCATAAAAAATAAGGCTTAAATAATAGAGTGGTCGACCACTCAACCAATATCAAAATGAAGAAAAAAAAACATTCAATAAAAAAAGATAAAAAAAGTATTACCGGCGATAAGAGAGATGGTAATAATTCCGCAAGCCAATCTTCTGAAAATGCTCTTGTTAAGTTTGATCCCCTTCAGAAATATTTGCAGGAAATCAGTAGATATAAGCTTCTTACAAGAGAAGAAGAAAGGGATCTTGCTATAAGAGTACGCGAGCATGGTGATAAAGAAGCAGCATATATTCTAGCCACTTCCAACCTTAGGCTTGTAGTAAAGATCGCACTGGAATTTCAGAGAATTTGGATGCAGAATCTTTTAGACCTGATTCAGGAAGGAAATATGGGGCTTATGCAGGCTGTCAGAAAGTTCGACCCTTATAAGAACGTTAAGTTTTCATATTATTCTTCATTCTGGATAAAGGCATATATTCTTAAGTTCATAATGGACAACTGGCGCCTTGTAAAAATCGGTACGACACAGGGGCAGAGAAAACTTTTTTTTAAATTAAAAAAGGAAAAACAGAGACTTATAGATGAGGGGTTTGATCCAAAGCCTAAGCTCCTTTCGCAAACATTGGGCGTTTCAGAACGAGAAATTGTGGACATGGAACTGAGGCTGAATGGTTGGGATGTATCTTTAGACGCGCCCTTAAAAGATGATTCAGATACCGAGAGGATTGAATTTTTAAGTACTGAGGATGAATCTATAGAGGAAAAAGTGGCAAAAAAAGAAATCGAGGAACTCCTTCATAATAAGATTGAAATGTTCAAAAAGAAAATGAATAAAAGAGAACTCGAAATATTTAATGTGCGCATTTTTTCCGATGATCCAGCCACATTACAGGAGATCGGCGATCGCTATGGAATATCAAGGGAGAG
>JAJSZT010000147.1 GCA_030272815.1 Deltaproteobacteria bacterium | reverse complement strand
TACCATGATATACGTTCACAAGAGCTGATAGAAACCTCTGCAAAACTGCAAGCTACTATTAAAATACTTGAGCAGATCAAAGGTAATGAAGAAAAGGCAATTATTTTTGCCGAATTCAGAAAGACGCAAGCAATTTTACAAAAAGTGGTGCAACATGTTTTTGATCTGAAGCATGTTTCCATTATAAATGGAGAAACGGCGTCCAGAAAAGGGAGAAGGTCTCAAAAGGAGACGCGGCAGGAAGCAATCGACAGGTTTCAGGGAAAAATCGGTTTTAATATTATTATCATGTCGCCTGTTGCAGCAGGGTTGGGGCTGAATGTTACTGGCGCCAATCATGTTATTCATTATTCCAGACACTGGAATCCCGCAAAGGAATCTCAAGCAACGGATAGAGCACACCGCATTGGACAGAATAAAAATGTCTTTGTTTATTATCCCATCTCAGTTTTGAATGAATGCAAAACGTTTGATGTTATCATTGACAATCTCTTAAAACAAAAAAGAAATATTGCTGATGCCGCGATGTTTCCTTCGGCAATATGTGAGGTTGATAAGGAAGATTTTAGCGAAAAACTGTCTATTTCAATGGAAGCACATTTCACGGAAGATATTCTCAAATTAGAAGACTTTGACCAATTCGAACCGACATTTTTTGAAGCCGCTATAGCAGCTATTTATGAAAAGAAAGGATACCAGGTTACTCTAACACCAAAATCGAATGACAAGGGCGCCGATGTTGTCGCGTTATCAGAGAATCGCAATTATCTCATTCAGGTCAAACAGTCGAAGTCACCGATCAATGGCAATTCAGTCGGTGAAGTTTTAAAAGCAAAGGGGTATTATGAAAAGATCTACAATGAGGAATTTTACTTGAAAGTAGCAACGAATAATGAATTGAATTCAAATGCTATAATGCTTGCAGATGCCAATCATGTTGAAATTTTTGACCATTCTGCAATTAAAACTTTTCTTAAAGCTGAAGAACTCTTTTTGTCTGAAATGCATGAGATTGAAGATAAACGCCTTACGCATATTTAAGGTTTAAAACTGTCTCAAGGAACAAGGGGCTGAGTTAGTGAGCATACTTGGCCATGACTACTATAACCCGAAAACCGAAAATGTGGAGAGCTGAGGTAAAAAAGAATATCGCTATGTGCTTACTCGATACTGATTATGACAACAAAAGTCTTTCCCCAAATCAGGTTTTATTCCCCACGGTAGGCTCAAAAGACGGATGGAGCAGGCTTGCAAAAAAACCTGAAAGCGGAAATTGATGTGGAAAAAATCAAAGCATTCAGGGGCACCGTCGGTCTGCCTTTCAAAAAAATGAAGCGAATTTCATTGATGCCCGTGGCATCGAAAGCTTGACGGTGATGGAGATATAATATGATTGTATCACGATTGATTTTGAAGAACTGGAGAAATTTTAGGCACGTGAATGTTAACCTGCGGGAGCGTCAATTTGTCGTTGGCCCGAATGCGTCTGGGAAATCAAACCTCCTGGATGTTTTTAGATTTTTACGTGATATTGCCAAACCCGAGGGTGGTGGTTTACAGAAAGCAGTTAAAAGCCGCGGCGGTGTGTCAAAAATTCGCAGCCTGGCTGCAAGACGAGATCCGGAAATAATAGTTGAAATCTACCTGGCAGATAGCCCCGATGAGGAACCACTTTGGTATTATGCAATAGGACTGAAACAGGAAACACGAGGTTATCGGCAACCGATTTTGTCATTTGAACGTGTGTCGCAGGGTAAAAAGAGGTTGTTAGACCGACCGGATTTACAAGACAAAGAAGATCCTGAACGATTAAAACAGACATTTTTGGAACAGGTAAATACTAATGCAAAGTTTCGTAATATTGCCCGCTATCTGGAGTCTGTAACTTATCTCCACCTTGTACCGCAATTGTTACGTCATGCGGATATCCTTCAAGGCAGACAATTGGAAGATGATCCATTTGGTCAGGGCTTTTTGGATCGGGTTGCGAAATCACAACCACGAACCCAAAAATCTCGTTTGGCAAAAATAGAAAAGGCGCTGAAAATCGCAGTGCCGCAACTGAAACAACTTCAATTCGAAAGAGATGAATATAGTGGGAGGCCGCATCTTGCAGCGCTGTATTCACATTGGCGGCCTAAGGCAGGGTGGCAGCGGGAAAATCAGTTTTCCGATGGCACTTTGCGACTGATTGCACTGCTGTGGTCTTTGCTGGAAGGAGACTCTCTGCTGTTGTTAGAAGAACCGGAGCTGTCGTTAAACGCAGGTATTGTTGAACAGCTTGCCCCGCTGATTTACCGAATGCAACGGCAGCGTCGCAGGCAAGTATTGATCAGCACTCACAGTGGAGACTTGTTGCGTGACAAGGGAATTGATGGACGCGAAGTATTGTTGCTCACTCCCGATAGCGAAGGCACCAGGGTAGAAGCAGCAAGTGAAATCAGAGACGCACGGGCACTTCTGGATGCGGGTCTGCCAATCACAGATGCTGTGTTGCCTCGAACTAGGCCATGCAATACGGAGCAACTGGGACTGTTTGAATGAAAAAAATTCATCTTACGCTTGCGGTGGAGGATGTTCTCAGTGAAGTGGTAGCAAGAAAATTGATAGAACAGACTCAGAGAAATTATCGGGTAACCCAATGTTTGCGTAAGGGTGGATTCGGGTATCTGAAGTCGAAAATAAATGCCTTTAACAGGGCTGCCAAGGGGCTTCCCTTTTTTGTATTGACGGATCAGGACAGTATAAATGAATGCCCTCCTGATAAGATAGCGAACTGGTTGAGCCAACCCCGCAACCCAAACCTGATATTTCGGATTGCTGTAATCAGAAATT
>JAJSZT010000146.1 GCA_030272815.1 Deltaproteobacteria bacterium | reverse complement strand
CCCCAAAGGAAACTGGTACCCTGTCACCTGGCCTAATCCTATAGTCGACGTAAGTGACGACGTGCTCCTCGTCGTTCATATTCAGCTCTGTTACTTTCGTAGACGGGTTCTTTGGATAGTAGAAATGCATCTGAATCGTTTCATTCTGTGGGTCGTAATTCTCATCGCCCGCATCTAGCTTTACAGCGATATTGAAGCCACTCACGATGGTCTTGTGGCCCTGGGTAAGTAAGAGGGCTTGCTCGCGCGGAGTCTCGGGCCTGCTTTGTTCACCTTTCCGAACTACTTCAAGGCCGGTGATTTTCAGAATAGCTTGATAAGTCCCGATGCCAGCGAGGAAGCCGGTTAAGAGCGTGGTAAGGAAGAAAATGACGATGTTGTTTTCCAGCTTTTCACGAAGGCTCATGGCAAATCGTCTCCAGTTGACAGTACATAACGCTGCGAATCACGTGCAAAATCTGGGCATGTATGCCCAGATTTTGTCAGGTGCATTCGCTGGTTAAACGTTTATTTCATTTAAATTGTCAAATGGTTTGCTCATAACAATTGACTCAATTTTTCAAATCTAAAATATTTTATATGCTTATGGATTTTACTCATAACAAAATTTGCAAAGCTTCGTTCTGATACGGGTTTATGACCGGTTAAACAGAATTTGGCTCAAAATCCATGTTACACTGTAAAATTAATCACTTACAGAACACTTTTGTGAGCTAAGTCAGTAAGCATTATATTTTATTTTTTAAAGAAACCTCCTGTTGAAAAACTTAAACCAATACGAAAATCAGTTTCTTTAACAGAGTTATTAGGCTTATCGCCAAACCATGCTACATTGTGTAATACTTCTACATAAATGTTAAATCTTTTCAAAAAATCTTCAAAAAATCCAATATCATCTTTCATCTTTGGAAACCATGGATACCACCTGGTACCAGCACCTACACGCAGGAAGTTTTCCCACCATCGTTCATCATATTTCGGAACATATGTCCAATCGCTGACTAAATAAGGTAATAGAATGGTTTTAGCAGGTTTAAATCTTGGCCCGATTTTGATATTACCAGTCCAGAGAAAGGCATCATAATTTTTAAGGCTGAAATTAGTTTTGCGAAATCCAGCATTTGTCCATACAACAGCAATAAAACTTTTATCATCAAAGCGATTATCAAGATTGTCATAATAGTAGTCCATACCTATTTGAAAGTCTGTATCTTCGGGGTCCGCTTTTTTTGGTTCATCATAATATTCTCTCCAAGCAGATAACAAAAAAAGGCGAATGTTTCTTAAATATTCATATTGATCCTTATCATGAACTTTGCGTTTAGGAACAAATGTTTCAACAGGATACCACTGGAAACCTACATCTATTTGAAAATTTCTTTGCCACCAAAACTCACTCTCTGTTGTGAATGAAGGAATTATACTAAGATAAGGAGATAGTGCTTTATTATTATCTATCCAATATGTAGTCTTTAACTCTGCCCATCCATCGATACCATCATATGGTTTTTTAATATCAGTAAAATTGTAACGATTATAATGTGCATCACCCTGAAGATCAAATTGGAGATTACTTTGACCACTATCAGCCTGTACTATCACTGGTAAGATAAACATTGATAGTAAAACAATAGATAAAATCCAACGAAAATTAGAATATTTTTTCACTTCACTCCCTCCTTTCTTTATATTAAACTGTATATCCTACACTTTTGTAAGATAAATATGATTATTTTTTAAGGATATGAATTAATTGATACTTCACCTAATTTTACAGCATCAACAGGAAATTCATTTATTTTTATTCCACCATATTTATATGTTGACCATTCCATCAATTTATTATTACCATCTGATTTTACTCTAAATACAACAATCGAATTATAATTGTTATCCCAACGTAATATAGTATCCCAATAAAAAGATTCCTCCTCAAAAGTAGCTTTGGAGTTAGGTTTAATATAAAAATTATCATCAAGCTTAAAAAATACCCATATAAATCCTTCTTTTGGATTAAAATTACTATCTCTTAAATAGCCATCTATATGGACATTACTATCAATTGTTAAAATATCACCGTTTTTAATACTAGCGAAAGTAAAATATGGCGATGGAAGTATAGTATTTGCTGCAATAACAGGTTCTTGTTTATTTATTTGCCCACCTTTTTCTTCAATGTAATACTTTTCTCCTACCATTTTTAGTCTTTCTTGTAATAGGGCAATTCTTTGTTCATACAATTTTTCTTTTTCCGAATAAAATGTAGAATGAGCATATTGAATGATAAACCATAATAAAGTAATAAATGTGATAATGACACCTGCTATAGTAATTATTTCAGCTAAGTTAAGCTTATAAACTTTAAATTCAATCAAATCTTTTTTTTCTTTATCCATATATTTTCCTCAAAAGATCAGCTTCTTATATCAATAGTAGCTATAATTTCTGTACCTTTAGGAAGTTCATATTGTTTTCCAAATGTTTTGTTTTTTAACCAAGAAGTAAATGCTTTATGGGCTTCATCATTTGCTTGAATAGCAACCAATTTGACAATGCATTCTCCTGGAGTAATTCTGCCGTCCCAAGTACCATTCCTTAATAACAGTACAGGCCCTTGAATATAATATCCATCTAAAAACTCATCCATTAAGAACAACCAGACATGAATTGTTGAAGTATTAATATCAACGGGAGTATAATTTCCTTTGCAACGGAAAGGTTTAGCAACAGGCAGCTCTTGACCTTCATTTGGAGCAATAAATGATAAATTTAATGATACTTGTTGCTTACTTTCCTGTGCGTAACTTAATGAAATAATAGATAGAAAAATAGTTAAAACAATGA
>JAJSZT010000145.1 GCA_030272815.1 Deltaproteobacteria bacterium | reverse complement strand
TATGACCGTATAAAATGTATTTATAGACACAAAAAGGAAACAGGAGAAAAACGCTACTTTGTCATCAGTCCTCTTTTGGAATATACTATATAATCCCAGAGGCACAAGAGAAAATGCTAAAGGATAAACTATTTTAAAAACCCATGTTAAGTCCATATTAAAAATATGGTGAAATATTGGGGCGAGCATTGCAATGCTTAGCATTGCATTTGTAGAGGTAGACATACTATAATCCCATATTCGGTTAGTAATAACCAAATTTGCGGTATGATATTCACTAAAAACGTCAAATATGTTCAAATACATCGATATCAATGTGTTATGCCATATCAGCGAGATCGCTATCACCCATATTGCCAGAGGGTACAATTTCACAGGAATGAACTTATCAAACCCAATCAACAGAGCGACTAAAGCAATCACAATGATCATCAGCATCAAAAGAATATTATTATGGTGAAAATTCACCAGATACGTCCCAAGCACCGCCATAAAAGGGATCAGACACAAAAATAATACTGGCGGCGATAACACATCCCCAACGTCAATAAAACTCGGATCGGCAAAGTCTTTGTCCCTCACGTAACAGAGAACACACAAAACCACTACGACCGCACTTATCGTGATTATCAGCGGTGTGAGCGACATTGGCTCGGAAATCCCAAAAGATGGATAGATCATGTTCATGAAAAATCCAGTGAACATCAGAGTCGATAGACTCAACCCAACCGAGTACAACAACGTCTCGATAGTACTGATCTTGTGCAATCTAATGATTCTGAGAATAAGGATACCGGGTACAAAAGCTAGGTAGATGAACCCTATAAGCGCTCTTATAATTGGAATTTGTAACCCGACGACATCCAAACATATCGCAGCACACATTGCGATATGGATGGCTAAGACCACCTTGAGGAACTTTCCGATCTCCCAGTCGTTCATTTGGAGGGGGTTACTCAGTTTCATAGCAACTCTTTAAAATACTACCCCTCGTCATAAACCTCTTCGTAAACTTCCAAAGTCTCTCTCGCACATTTTTCCCAACTGAACATCTTCGCCCTTCCCAATCCTTTCTTGATCATGTTTGCTCTCAATCCCTCATTAGTCAAAACCTCGTGCATCGCATCTGCCAATCCATCGACATCAGGAGGATCAATCATAATTCCAGCATCGCCAACGACTTCCGGCAATGAAGACGTATTTGATGTTATCACTGGTGTTCCACATGCCATTGCTTCTAATGGTGGCAATCCAAAGCCTTCGTATATCGAAGGATAGACGAACAGATCCGCAGCATTGTACAATGCTGGTAAATCCTCATCTGCAACATATCCCGTAAATACGACATCGTTTTGGAGATTTAATTTGTCTATCGTCTCGAATATTTCTTTGTACTTCCAGCCCTTTTTTCCAGTGATGACCAATTTATATTGCAGGTTTTTCTTTTTAAGCTTGTAAAATGCCTTAATGAGTGATGGAATATTCTTTCTCGGTTCCAATGTGCCGACGTACAAAATAAATGGAAAATTTAGGCTATACTTTTGTTTGGTTTCTTTTACTTCCTTATCACTTAATGGCTTGAATTTTTCATCTGCCGCATTAAGGATCACTCTAATTTTTTCTTCTGGAATATCAAAATAATTTATTAAGTCTTTTTTTGTGCTATTTGAAACTGCGATGATTTTGTCTGCGGTTTTCAGGGTTCTTGGGAGGAGGAGTTTATATGATAGTACTCTGTGTATAGGATGTTCTTTCGAATCTATTAACGGAGTTATATCATGAACTGTAAATATATATTTCTGTTTAAATCTGAAAAAGGTTGGACATTGGGTTGGGTTGTGGATTATATCCAACTTTTTTAAACGATTGTTTTGCACCCCTAAATACAAGTACCATGACACTGTTTTAGAGATGCCTTTAAGTGGATTAGGTATTATGATTTTATTATGTTTATATGTAAATTCATTTTTTGCATAATTTATTAAATATATATCTTTATTTTTTATTTTAATCAATTCTTTTAATAGATTATGCACATAATTTGCTATGCCGGCATGATTATCCCCATTAAGCCAATCTGAAGTTATCCCCAGTTTCATTTAATGGACCCCACATCTTCAATCAACTCTACCCACTCCTTTTCAAAGTGTGGCAGAGTAAACTTTTCTTGGCTTGCGTATTCGTATCCTTCTTCGCCAAGTTCCGGATGTTCCATCGCATATTCAACGTTCTCTCTTAATTTGCTGAAATCTTTACAGACGATTTGATTTCCACCTTCTAATAATTCTTCCATTCCACCCATCCCAGAACCAACTACCGGAGTTTTACACAACATCGCTTCATGCGCGGTTCTACACCACCCTTCCTTGAACTTCGACATTGTAACAACAACAGAAGATGCTTTTAATAATCTCAAGTAGTCTCTATAACTCAGATTTAAATTGGTAGCAGGAAGATCCACTCCTCTCCTCCCACTTGTCACTAAATGCGCATCCAAACCTTTTAGTGCATGGTATGCTTCAACGACGCCCTTTGGTTTTTTGCAATTTCCGAGATATACAATAGGGTTTTTTGATAATTCATATTTCTCTTTGAAATCAATGATCTCTTTCTCTGTAAATTCAAACTCGCTCATATCAAAAGGGTTGTAAATAACTCGCACATTATCACATCCTCGCGATTCGAAATGTTCTCTCCAAAACTTAGATACTGTAACCACTGTATTAATTTTATTTAGATTTCGATAAAACAATTTATCTAAAAAGTTACTTAATGCCGGATAAGATAAATACCGGCTATCTATATGGTGCACGATCAATAGATTTTTTCCACTTGTTCTATCGAAAGGCAAAGTTACTGTGGAAAAGAATTCTCTTATCCAGATGTCTTTAGTTCCTTTGAGTCT
>JAJSZT010000144.1 GCA_030272815.1 Deltaproteobacteria bacterium | reverse complement strand
ACTGGGTGAGCGATTCCACTCATCTATGTAGCGCGAGATATAACCTAAAAATGCTTTTTGCTTTTCGGTCAATTTCATTTTCGAAGCTATGCCTAATCCAGCGGACTAAGTACAGCCTTGCCTCCTTACTGCCGGAAAGGTCAAGAATTCTGATACATGCGTCTCATCCATTTCGCTTGGATGGCGCTTATTGTGGAAAAAAATGAACCTTTTTTATCCAATGCACATAGGCTTGCTCGGTTCTGTAACTGAGGTGTCTGACTCGTGTAGCATGCCGTACCTGATCCAACAGTTTTGGCTTGACCGTCATAACCTTTATCATGTATATCTCCTACAAATTGTTGTAGATATTTCTTGGCTTGGAAAAGGCTGGATATCTTACAACAAAAATTTTGTGATATATTATTTAACACCTTCAAAGGTTTTGACACTTGGCAACGAATTCGACTTTCAGTCAAACTTACAGTCTTTCTGTTATAATGTCAAGACTTTTTATTCGGCAAAATCGCACGATAAAACCCTTAGTAAGGGGTTTTATCGTGCAAAATTGCCCTATTTTTCTTTTTCGCATGCAATAATGCACGAAAACAAATCGGGCTTTTAGGCCCGCTATATCAAAGTTCGCTTGATATAAATCAGCATGAAACCCACTAAACCCCAAAAGGAGGAAATAATATGCCAACGCTTCCACTTGAACAAATGACGGTAAAGGAGAAGCTACAAGTCATGGAAGAGCTTTGGAGTGATCTTTGTTGTAATCAAAACCAGATTCCGGTTCCTCAATGGCACAAAGACCTATTGGACAGACGAGAAAAGCTAGTCAAAGAAGGCAAGGCAACATTCGTGGACTGGGAGACCGCAAAAAAACGGATAGCTGTTAGAATCTCATGAAAATTCATATTGTTGATCAAGCGGAAGACGATCTTGTTGAAGGGCACAATTTCTATGAGGATCAAGCGCCTGGACTTGGGGTATATTTTCTGGATTGCATTTACTCGGACGTTGACTCGCTTGTGTTGTATGCTGGCATACATCGGATCGTCCACAAGAATTATCGGCGGATGTTGTCGGAAAGATTTCCTTTTGCAATTTATTATACCGTTTCAGCAGATGAGATAAAGATTCACGCGATTATTGACTGTCGCCGAGACCCCGCATGGATACGAGACCGTCTGAACATGTAGCGAACAACCCAGTGCACCTGATGCCAAAAGCCTGGGCGTTTAAGAAATTGTGTGCTTTTGCCAAGTTTTTTCATTTTTTGAATTTATGTGGAGGCTTTTGGCACAGGTGACCGGAGCGTTATCGTTACAAAGGCGCTCCTAAGCGCTGGAGCGGAAGTGGACGCCCGCGATAAGTCCGGTGGGACACCGCTTCATGACAGCTTGCTTCAATGGACGCACAGGCAATGCTGAGAGACTCCTCGCTCATGGGGCTAATGTCAATGCACGCGACGTTGACGGCAGAACAGCTCTCGGGTTTTCGATGAGGATGAGAAAACCGGAAACTATACGCCTCCTCTTAGCACGAGGCGCCGATCCTAATCTTGCCTGCATATCTGATGGAACGACGCCGCTGATGCTAGCGATTGGCAAGGAACAGTTCGGAGGTCCTATGGGAGACTGGGCATTTTCACAGGATCATCTTGCCATTGTAGTCGACCTCTTAAAAAGTGGAGCTAACGTTGATGCGGAAGACAAGAGTGGGGAGACAGCCTTAATGAAGGCCGCAAGGACTGGGAAAGTGGAAATAATTACAGCACTCCTCGATAGAGGCGCACAGCCCCAGCTAAAGAATGATCAATCCCAGACATCTGCCGACATTGCGAGAGCAATGGGCCATAAGAAGGCCATTGAAGCACTTCTGGGAAAGCGGCCTCATGAGGGCCCAATTAAAATCCAGATCGAAGCAACGCCAGTAAGTAATGAAGATCTGATGAAGAAAATCCGTGATGCACTTGAAGACAACCCATAGTCCACTGATTCGCACTGTACGCGGAGAATCACAGCACTATATGAAACCGCACCTGTTCCGCCTGCAGGCAATGAGGCTCTGGCCAAGCGAGGAAGCGCGGGTTCAGATCGAATGCACCAGCTAACAACGGTTTGCACACGGACGCGGAAAAAGCCTCGCTCCGGTGAAACCGGCTGTTATGTGGTTTGTTGATATCAATTTACAGTCTGGCTATTTAGGAATAATAATCGAATAATTCATCCATGAATTCATAGGTCGAACTATGGTTAACGTATTATGTAATGATATCTATAAGTTATTTTTATCAGGAAACAAAGCGAATAATCGAAAGCTTTTTGATAAAGTGTTTGAACTTTCCCGTTATTTCTTTCAAAATCCAGTAACTGTTGAGTCCTTGGAAAATCTTTTTGAATTAGAAAAAAAACTGATGAACTCGAAAGGCTCGCATAAGCAGTTGATCGAAGAACATATATTTCAAGCCTTTTCCAGCAGTTCATTGTATTGCTCGCCAGAACAGACCGATAATGAATATTTAACCCTAAACGAAAAACTGATTGAAAAAGCAACCGATATTAACGAGAAGCAAAAATATATAGTAGCTTCAAAATTGGTAAGTTTTGCAATTGAAGTATTCAAATTTAAGAAAGCAAGAGATAATTTCAACAGTAAAAGAAAATCTCTATCCCTTGAAATTTTAGGTAATATTTCTAACTATTATGATATCCCTGAAGCTCTTGAGTTATGCCTATTATCACTAAAAAGTAAGAAGAAAACCTTGATTTTGTCTGCTCTTGAATTTCAAGCGAATTATACCCGTAATCGAGAAATTCCATTGAGTTCTGAGGTTAGTAGAATATTGGACAAAATTTTATTGCAGAGCAAAGACCGCTCTGTTGCAGTAAGTGCATTGGATCTTCAAGTTAAGACAGGAAATATTAGTGAATTTGAGGCA
>JAJSZT010000143.1 GCA_030272815.1 Deltaproteobacteria bacterium | reverse complement strand
GCGGCACGGTTTGGATGACAATTTAATGATGCTGTTGAGCTGATTGAAAAAGAAATAGCAGAAGAAATTGATGAGTTTCTTGATAAATTTGAGAGTTGATTGGGGTCGGGCCACGCCAACTTGGTTGACACTACACAACAACCCTCATAATTTGGGCCAAATAAGGCCTTAAAGTAACCTTTTTGGGGCAAAATCGTGCTTTTAGCCGAGTATTGCTGAATCAGGCCTATCAGTTTCTGCAGGATGTCCACCGAGTTGAGGATTACCTGGATCAGCTTACCAAGGGCAAGAAGCCAGGGAAAGTACGGATAATTTTAGATTGATGATTGGAAATTTTGGATTTGAATGAAAAGGAATTGAAAGAGCGGACGAAGAAATTTGCATTGCGCGTGATGAAGCTTGTGGATGCCTTGCCAAATACAATATTGGGAGTCGATTTGTAATGACACTATTAGCCTTACAACAAAGAGGATGACAACATAATGAAAGTATTAAATTTCGATATCAAAGGGTTCAGATCCCTAAGAAAAATTTCCTGGTCCCCCGCGGACCTGAATGTGATCATCGGACCTAACGGTACCGGCAAATCCAACCTGCTCCGCATGCTTGAACTCATCTCGATTTCGGCCCAAGGCGGATTGGGAAAGTATATTCAAAAAGCAGGCGGAATGGAGCCGCTGGTTTGGGACGGTATTTCAGATAGCATCCGTTTTTATATCAAATCTTCCAAACTGTTGCCATTCTGGTTTGCGGATAAAAACTGGTTAACTTACGGAGTTGAATTGGCGAGGCTCGGCAAAAGCGGAACCTATTCTATTGGAGAAGAACAACTTTTATATTTTCATCGGAAGAAACCGAAAGAAAAGGTCGAACCTTTTGCAATCCTGGAGCGGAAAAAAATGACCGGCAGAATTTTCGATGAAAACCGGAAAGAATTGATAGCTTCAGAGGAATCCTTGTTGGAAGATGAGACACTGCTTAGTTTGACGGCAGGACCTTTCACTATCAACCGGCATATTCCTGTTTTTCGTAAACAACTAGCTGAATGGCGTATTTATCATGACGTGGACGTCAGCTTGGCAGCCCCCCTCCGCCAACCGGCAATTGCCCGATCGGAAAAACGAGTGGATGCGGACGGACAAAATCTCATTCCGGTTCTGCATACGCTTTACACCGAAGATCGTGATTTTAAGAATGAAATCGATTCCGCCATGCGGGCAGCATTTGGAAATGATTACGAAGAGTTGGTTTTCCCTCCTGCGGCGGACCAAAGAATTCAACTCCGTATCAGATGGCGATCTCTTAAACGGGAGCAATCTGCTGCGGACCTTTCCGACGGAACACTGCGGTTTCTTATTTTATTAACGATCCTGGCTACACCGTCCCCCCCGCCGCTGATTGCAATCGATGAGCCGGAGACCGGTTTGCATCCTTCCATGCTTCCGATTGTTGCAGAGTATGCCGTGGATGCTGCTGAACGAACACAGGTTATTTTAACTACGCATTCGCCACAATTCCTGGATGCCTTTGGAGACACCAAGCCAACTACAACAGTTGCGAAATGGGTTAAAGGAGAAACAGTTCTAAAAACTGTGGATGGGAAAGAATTGGAGTACTGGTTGAAAGAATATTCTTTGGGTGCCCTCTATCGAACCGGTGAATTGGAGGATATGGTATGAAATTCGTACTCTTTGTGGAGGGGCATACAGAAAAACAGGCGCTGGGATATTTCCTTAAACGGTGGTTGGACCCCAGGCTTGACAGCCATGTCGGATTTCAAGTGGTGCGATTTGATGGATGGTCGGATCTGGTTAAGGAGACACCAAAAAAAGCAAGAATGTATCTGAACAGGAAAGATATCATCGGCGTCATTTCACTATTGGACCTTTATGGTCCCACGATTTATCCTGATGACAAGACCACCGCGGGATCGCGTTATAACTGGGCCAAATCAGATCTCGAAAAGAGAGTGAATGATCAAAATTACCGTCAATTTTTTGCGGTTCATGAAACAGAAGCATGGCTGCTGTCCGATCCTGATATTTTCCCCCCTGCGATTAGACAAGCCTTACCTGGAAAAACGCAACACCCGGAAACGGTAAATTTCGATGAGCCGCCTTCAAAGCTTTTACAGCGTCTATATAAGGAGAAAATAAAACGGACTTATAAAAAGGTGACTCACGGGAAAGCACTTTTCGACAGGCTCGACCCGGCCATTGCTTATAAGAAATGCCCATACCTTAGAGAACTATTTGATGAAATGCTGAAACTTGCCAGGAAGGCAGGTTTATGAATCCCATTTCTCAAATTATTAAAGAGCTTTCTGCAAAGTTGAATGAAAAATACGACAAAGGATTCTCTTCAACAAATTTATGGTATTTCAGGCAGTTCTATGTTGTGTACTCAAATCGGGAACCCAAGATTCGCCACAAGACTTGTGGAGAATTGATTTCCATGGAAAAACTCCGGCTGATAACATGAAAAATCCTTATATCCTTGATTTTCTTGGCTTGCCTGATTCTATAAACCCCTCATGTGGTACGATCAGGCGCTCACCCGCACGGAGGAGGAGGATTGAAACATGGTTGGACACAAAGTGACGCGAATGGAGGAAGATGATGTTTAACAATACAGCGGATTTATTGAAACAAATCGCCATCGGCGAAGACTCTGTTCTTGAGTTGAAAACCATCGAGTTTAAAGGCAATCAGGTCGCAGGTCCGCATCGCAACAGCATGGCCGATGAGCTGGCGGCTATGGCGAACACGGCTACAGGCGTTATTTTGCTCGGCGTGGATGATAAATCAAAATCCATTATCGGTATTCCCATGAACTTGCTGGATGTTGTCGAAACGTGGCTGCGAGGAATATGCAATGACTTGATCGAACCTCCTTTGGACTGCGTCATTCGCAAAATTCCGATTGCCGCCGAAAACGGTGATGAAAAAATCATTATT
>JAJSZT010000142.1 GCA_030272815.1 Deltaproteobacteria bacterium | reverse complement strand
CTTGTAAATACATCTGTGTGGTTTCTGGAGTTTCATGGCCAAGCCATAAAGCAATCACAGAACGATCGACACCATTTTGAAGTAATTCCATAGCTGTTGTATGGCGGAGAACATGTGGAGAGACATTTTTGTTTTTCAATGATGTGCATCGTTTACTGGCAACACTAACATGCTTGTTTAAAAGATATTCAACCCCTCTGCGACTCAGATGACCACCTCTTGCATTGGGAAAAAGAGGATCAGATGCTTTACCTTTTTGTTCAACAAGCCAGTAAGTCAAAGCAGCAATTACCTCTTTACGCAACGGTGTACAACGTTCTTTTCGCCCTTTGCCTCTGCAACGCACATGTGCTCCACTTCCAAGAACTATGTCTTGGCAAGCAAGTCCAATCAGTTCAGAGACTCTTAGGCCGGTCTGAACAGCCAGAAGTATCAGCACTTGATCCCGACGTCCAGTCCAGGTGTTTTTATCCGGCGCTTTTAATAAGGCATTAACCTCATCCCGAGTTAAAAAATCAATAAGTTTTCGAGAATATCGTTTTGTCGGTATTGCCAATACACCCTGTATCAATGAGCTATGAGATGGATCATGCAAGGCAATGTACTTAAAAAACGAATGGATTGCTGCTAACCGAACATTTCGAGTACGGGCACTATTACCCCTATTTTTTTCAAGGTGGTTGAGAAAGGCGCCAATAAAAGGAGCCCCCAAATCCTCTATAGTCAAATTTGAGGGCTCCCTATTTAAACGATTTTGGGCAAATTGAAAAAGCAAGCAAAAAGTATCTCGGTAGCTTGCTATGGTATGTTCGCTTGCTTGCCGTTGATGCATTAGGCGATCCGTAAAAAAAGCTTGCAGTAAAAATGGAAAGTTTATTTGACTATTCATGGCAATAATCCTCCTTGTTATTTTCCAAACGCCAAACGGCTAATAGTAAAAGTTCTGGGATTCCTGTAAGATACCAGTAGGTATCATTGACATGTGTATGTCCAAGATAAGTAGCCAATTTGGGCATTTGCTGTTCCACATTGACATCTGAACGGTACCAGCTAAGCAGTGTCCTGACCGCAAAGGCGTGTCTTAAATCATGTAGGCGTGGGCCGTAGCCATGACTTTTAGATGATTTGCGGAGACCAATCTGACGTGATATCCGGACAAAAGTGTAACGTATCGTACAAGCATTCAACCGGGTTCCGCGATCAGATATCAAAAAATTTGGATCAATAGGATTGGGAAACAAACAATTCCGCAGATTTTCATATTGCTCAAGTGCAGTCTGGGTGGATGCGTGTATAGGAACTAATCGGGATTTTCCAAACTTTGTTTCAACAATGGTGATGATACCATCTGTAAGATTTACGTCCCTGCGGGTAAGGTTTATTGCCTCTCTCAGCCGCATACCAGTGACAGCGAGTAAACCAAACAATGTTGAATAGGTATGTGGTCGTAACCCTTTTTTTGACAGCAATTGTTTTGCAGCCTCAATTAGTTTATAAATTTCCAGATCACTGTAAATATAAGGTGATGTTCGGCGATACCGATATGGAAGTAATTGCTGAGGTGGAATTTCAGTTCGTTGATCTTTCGCATTTTGGTACTTTGCAAACAAACGTACCATACTAAGCCGTTTAGCCCACCATGCAGGTTGGGCATCTTTTGGCTGCATTGCCCATCGCATAGCCAAATTGGTAGTAATAAATGACATCCCTTGTTTTTCAATAAAACGGGCAAGATCATAAAGGAGTTTGCCTTCATTGTGTAACTTAAAACCAAGAGCCCTGCGGACAGTAAGATATTCTTCAACTGCAATATCAAGTTCACTCATATTTCACCTCCAGGCCAAGGCTGTGCGACAGAACTCAGTGCGTTTAGATCGACTTTTGTATAAATTTCCGTTGTACTTGGTAATTGATGTCGAAGAATCTCTCCAATTTCAGTTAAAGTTGATCCTTTTTGAAGCATATGATTTGCAAGAGAATGTCGAAGTAAATGAGCTCCTTTATGAGGTGGCTGCAAATTAGAGCGACAAAGGGCTCTCTCAACTATATTGCAAAGAGCTACAGAACTGGAAAAGCCTTTGTATGGTGCTCGTGCACGAACAAAGACACATCTTGTTCGGCATTTTGGACGACCATGTTTTAGATATTTAACGATAGCTTTCCCTACATCATTGGGTATAGGTAACCGGTCTTTTCTGGGGCCTTTTCCCCGTATAATCAGTTCCCCTTGTTCCCAATTAAAGTCCTCAAGTGTCATTGTGGCGACTTCTCCGGCACGTAAACCAAGACGTGCTAAAAGTAACAAAATCGCATAATCACGTAAACCAGTGGGCTTGCTTTGATCGCAGCTTTTTAAAAGAGATTCAACTTCTTCAGGTTGAAGATGTTTAGGTATATTTGCCAACTTCCACTCAGCCACAGTAGGAACAGACTGAGCCAAATCAGCAGTAATTCGTCCACGGACATGAAGATAACGAAAAAAGGCCCTAAGTGAAGAGGTCATCAGCTGGGCTGTCTTGCGTTTTACAGTTGGCACATATCGTAAAATAAAGTTGGTGACATCAACCGGGCGTATTTTTTCAACCTGATTATTACCTGAGCTAAAACTTTCGGAAAGAAAGCGCCGTACGAGAGGAATATAGTTATCCAATGTGGCCATAGACAGACCCCGTTCTTGTGAAAGATACTTTGCAAAACCGTATTCAATATTTTCAAATGGATTTACTTCAAGGATGGGAGGAGAAGATTGGATGATCCCGACGTTTTGAAAATGCCGAAGCAATAACTTCAAAGTTGCCAAAGAACCTCTGCGGATGGATTTTTGGATTCCTTTGAGTTCTATGAAATCATTAATGTTTTTCTCTTCAAGGTTGTCAATTGTAATTTTTTGATTTTCCATCCACTTGCTAAAGTCAACAACTAATCGAATTTTCAATTTCATACTAAAATCCGCATATCCTTGTTCGATTAACAACGATGCAAAATTAATGATATGAGAACCAAGTGGACCGACCTGTAAGTGTTGAA
>JAJSZT010000141.1 GCA_030272815.1 Deltaproteobacteria bacterium | reverse complement strand
TTTTCTCTTATTGGCTTAAAAGTAGAAGCAGAAGTAAAAACTAACAAGGGCAGGATAGATGCTGTCATTATCGATAAAGAGATCTATATTTTTGAATTCAAATTCGACGGGGATAAGGACAATGCCTTAAACCAGATCAGAGACAAGAAATATTTTGAGAAGTATCAGGTCGTTGGCAGGGAGATTTATCTCTTTGGAGTTGAATTTACGGATAGAAATAACGGATAGAAATATAGGTAACTGGGTCCTTGAAAAGCTTTAGAAATGGTGGAAACATTTCCATGATTCTTTCTCTGGCTGGAGAAAAATTTGTGATCTGAGATCGAACAAATCCGACCCAAATCATCTGCACCTGCCTGGGAAAGTTGTTTCGTCCTCCGTTCCTAAGTTTTCCTGCATACCGCAACAATCGACGCGCCAAAGGGTAGATTTGTTTTATTTACTAAAATCGTTTCAATGCTAAATACTCTGTAAAACAAATGGTTAACAATATTATTTGGTGTTGAGTATCCGATAGACTCATCAGAGTTCTTTAACATATCAGTTAATCTGGCTAATATTACCAATGGAAACAATAACGTATTGAAATAAGAGCTTTTCAATACTTTCAAATCTGAATAATTTATTGTTTCATTGAGCGTGTTTTTAGAATATCTTCTAAAATGGTGAAGCATTTTATCATGAGCACCATAAAGCCAGGAATACGCAGGGACAGTAATAATTAACGTCCCCGCTGGTTTAAGTAAGCCTGCTATTTTCGTCAAAGCTTTTTTGTCATCCTGAATGTGCTCCAATACATCAAACATACATATCAAATCAAATTTTTCATTATATGGAATATTATCCGGGAGCCATCCCCTCCTGACATCTACATCAGTTGTGTGTGCTGCATATTCTGACGCAAATTCATCAAGTTCCATTGCAGACACGTTGCCATACTTTTTAAGCATTAATAAATTTCCACCAGTACCACAACCAATTTCAAGAATTTTCGCATTGTTTAATAAATTACATTTACTAATTATTTTATCTAGAATTTTCCTCCTTGCTTTGAACCACCAATGTTCTTTTTGTTGTTTTGTCATATCATGATAAACTTTATCTTTCATAACTGATCCTAACCCGCATTTCTCATGAACAACTCACAAAATAATGAGTAACATAATTGTATTATTGAAAGTTATTACTATTTTTGTCTTACAGGCTGTTGAATACTGTGTTTATGGAATTTATAACAAACTTCTTTATGAATTGTTCACCCTTCGGGCTAATATTCATCTTCAACAATATAAAGTGGGCGCCTTTAGTTGCCTGCATATTTGAACAAAACCAACACCAGCATTTGCCAAACCTTGGGAGTAATCTTAGTTCGGCCGGAGTATGATTCTCAAAGATTAAACTCGTTTCTAATCTTGAGTAAAATCTCTTCTAACAAGGAATGCTTTATATATAAAGTAGTTCGAGACAGCCAAGTTCATCAAGATGTATGATAGGACCAGCATCACATACTACTCTGATTGTCGATTTAGTCCTTTCCATGCAGGCCCCATTCCACATCCTCACGAACGAACTTCTCGATCAGTTCAGGCCGGTGCGTATCTAAAAAGCGGCGTATGGCTTCAGAAAAAATGTTCTGTTCGTCCCGAAACCAGCCCTCACTGACCAGCGCCTGAGCCTTTCTATAAAGTTGTTCCGGTACTTCGGTTTGAATTGTTTTCATAAATTATCTCCAGTCTTATATATTGCACTGAATTATCAAAATAGTCTTCATGCCTTTCTCATCAACTACGTTCTATTGAGATCTCGCCCGCCAGCACGTCCAACAACTGGATGATGCTAAGGGCTCGCTCAAAAATAACTTCACATTTTGATGCGCCGATCCATCCCGCATGGCTACGTTGCTCGTCGGTTAAATAGCTCGCTATTCGCCCTCCTTGCGTCTTGCCATGCGAGCGCCTCAACACCTGAAAATGTAAATTTATTTTTGAGCGAACCCTAAGGCTTTCGCCTAGTGTGGTCATTGCCTATATGCTCCCAACACATCTAACCGCTGAGGTATAGCCTGATACATTTCGTAGAACACACTCCACTCAACGAAATCCACCCCATCCCCTAATTCGCCGGCCCGAAAGCGGCGATAGAACTCCTGCGACGACATATTGAATTGTTCCTCATAAGCTGATAATCGCGCCTCTAAGTCACGCCGCTCCGCGAGTGCCCGCTCGGCCTCTGCTGCCAGCAACTTATCAAGAGTCCGATCAATTACTTCGCTGCGAAAACCCTGGCGATAAAGCTGCTCTAAGCTCCGAAGTTTATCAAGCGTGCGAATTGCTGCTTCCATAAAACCTCCACACTCATCTTTCAGTGAAAACCTCGTGTCATTCTGTGGTAAATTTTTTACCTTCTGCCAATTTCATCCAGAGTGGCGCCAATTAACCGAACCTGCCAAACCTTTCACTCTGCCTGCTTACTTATTCAATCGCTTAATTTAGGTCTATGGTTATGTTTGGAAACAAAAAACCAAAAAGAAAGAGACCGTGATGAAACGAGAAATTACTATAACACTTCAGTATGAGCTGGCAACAGGAAAAGTTAATTTAAATGAAATAGTATATAGATTAAAAGAGGTTAGAGATCCTTTAATGCTTCGGATATTGGAAGAGATTCTCAAGAGCTATGATGATCTCATTTCGGAGCGTTTAAGCCAAACAAAGATTTACCCAAGTAAGGCCAGGAAAGGACTTGGACGACACATCAGCAGGGGTAATTCTGAAGGCCGATTTTGTCGGGGTCGTTAGATACGAAAGAGATGTTATCGTAAGGAACCCCAGCGTATTTCCACGGTATTTGGGATGTTGAATTTACGTATAAGAATAGCTGAATGTTTCAAATGCGGAGCACGATATTCTCCTTTATTAAGTTCTTTGCAAATAGTTCCACATTCTCGCAAAGAGATGAACTTTGAGCATGAGGTAATTGAATCGGTCATTGATACCAACTATCAGAGGCTTATTGACGGAAGATCTATTGATATC
>JAJSZT010000140.1 GCA_030272815.1 Deltaproteobacteria bacterium | reverse complement strand
CAACTAACCCAATGAACCTAACAAACTCAAGCAACCCAATAAACCTTCTCCTCATAGCCGGTGCACGGCCCAATTTCATGAAGATAGCACCTATTATCAAGGCTATCTCCAATAGAAATAATTGCGGAAATCGATCTATAGAATACAAACTGGTGCACACAGGCCAGCATTACGATATCAATATGTCACAAGTTTTCTTTAAAGAGCTTGACATTCCATCTCCAGACATCAATCTTGAAGTCGGTTCTTCTTCTCATGCAGTCCAGACAGCTAATATAATGATCCGTTTTGAAGGAATATGCCTGCAGGAAAAACCGGATTATGTGGTGGTTGTGGGAGATGTTAATTCAACTATGGCATGCACTTTAGTTGCTGCAAAAATGGGCATAAAGGTCGCTCACGTAGAAGCAGGACTTCGCAGCTTTGATAGAACCATGCCGGAGGAAATTAACAGGATCGTCACCGATTCCCTTGCTGACATTCTCTTCACTCCATCGACAGACGCTGATGAAAATCTTATAAAAGAAGGAATTCCAAAATCAAAGATAAAGTTTGTCGGAAATATAATGATTGACACTCTTATAGCAAATCTTGAAAAAGCCCGGAACAAGAAAACTCATATTCGACTGGGACTTAAAGAAAAAGAATTTGTGTATGTTACGCTTCACAGGCCTTCAAATGTGGATAACAAAGCAACCCTGAATACTATCATAAGCGATCTTGATCGGTTATCAACTTCACTTCCTGTATGTTTTCCTCTGCACCCTCGCACCATGAAAATGCTTACACAATATGGGATTTCGTGTGGAAGCAACAAAAACCTGAAGTTAATAGACCCAATAGGTTATCATGATTCCATCTGCCTTGCAGAACAAGCCAGATTTGTTTTAACCGATTCAGGGGGACTCCAGGAGGAAACGACTTTTTTCCAGACCCCGTGTCTTACACTGCGTCCGAACACAGAACGTCCAATTACCATAACCGAAGGAAGCAATAAATTAACTAATATAGAAAGCCTGTGGTCGGATATAGAAGAACTATTAAAAGGAAATACAAAAAAGGGTAAAACCCCTGACCTCTGGGACGGACATACTGCCGAAAGAATAATAGAATATATGCTTGGAAGCTGGGAAGCTATGAGGCCAGGAGGCTTGGAAGCTGGGAAGCTATGAAGATAGGAGGAAATTTTCCCAAAGAAAAATTATATGGGCTTACTTCACAGCTTCGAAGAGTGGCCTTGTCTATTCCAACTAACATCGTAGAAGGTTATTCACGAAAAGGAGATAAAGAGTTAGCCCTCAACAAGGTTGACCAAGGAATTTTATTGATTGGAGCCAGGTGATGACGAGCGTTCTTATAGCAGGAAAGTCTATTCGGCTTGAGGCGAAAAGCTTAATGGAGAGACGACGAGAATGGCGGCCATGGAAGCAGAAAGGATACCGTGTGCCGGATAGAGACGGAATCACAGTCTGGCACGAACGGGAAGCCATCAAACATATGGTACTGGAGGCCTTTTCAGATTGCGACGCAGATATATTTTTGTTTGGTTCCAGGGCGACACAGAAAGCAAGCGAACGTTCAGATTATGATGTGGGATATAGCGCCGACCATTCTCCCCGTCCTTCCCGATTGGCTCAGCTAAAAGAAGAACTTGAAAATCTACCGATTCCGTCCCATGTGGATTTGGTTAATTTTCAAGCGGTGCCGGATGAATTTTTCAAGATGGTTTTTAAAAAAAGACAGGTGGAAATATGGAAGAAAAGATCCAGGAACTCTATTTTCATTTAAAGACGTTAAAGTCGGCACTCAACACACTGGAGGAGGTTTTAGAAAAACCGTTCTCGCTAATCGTAAGAGATGCGACTATTCAGCGTTTCGAGTACACCTTTGAGTTAGCCTGGAAATTATTCCGCAAGGCGGCGATCATTGAAGGCATCGAGGTAGGCTCTCCACGCCAGGCAATTCGAGCTATGCGTGATGTAGGTCTTCTGGACGATATTGATATGTGGTTTGAAATGATGAATGACCGCAACCGCACATCTCATACATACAGCGCAACAACTGCCGAACAGGTTTTTGAAAGCGCCCGTAATTTGCCGTCAAAACTACGGGCTGCCATGAATGCGATAGAGCATCATTATTTGAACTCCACACAGAAATAAGCTGACGCAATAGAAATGATAAGCGAAAGAAAATTATGTTGAACTTATGAATGCAGCGATAAAAGTTTAAAAGTAAAGAGCCCAACTCCCACTAACTCCCAGACTTTTCCATAGGAGGTAAAATTTCATGGAAGCCATTGAATTTAAAACAAAAATAAAAAACGGGACTATCCAGATCCCTAAAAAATACAAACAAAGAATAGGCAATAATGTAAAGGTTATTATAATAAGTGAACAATGGGCTAATCAGCCTGATAGCCCTGTTTCACCGAGTCTCCTCACTCGTATGACCCGTACCCTTATTCACAGGGGTCCTGACGAGGAGGGATACTTTGTTAATGCTGGGAAGCAAAAAAGCTGGGAGGCTGGGAATCTGGAAGGCTGGAGGTGGAGAGGCACCGTTGAGAGGATGGATATTCACCACAAAGAACACAGAGAAAGAATGCCGATATGTTTAAAACAGGAAATTATGCTGAGCCGATCACCAGCAGAGACGTTCGCAATGTTGAGAAGAATATTTTGATAATCCAGTATAATTCCGTGAAAATCCGTGGTGAACTATTGTTTTGTCCTATTTTTCTTGCATTTTAGGCCATGAAAGTGCTATTAGAAAGCATCAAAAATATCCAGACTCAGGAAAGGACGACGGATTATGCAACTAAAAAATGATTACCAGGCGAAGATACAAAATATAGCGAAAATGCTCCCCAAAGAAAAGCTGGGGGAAGTTTTGGATTTTATGGAGTTCCTTTATCGGAAGGGGAGAGAATTCAACTACATGAGCGTTGAAAATAGCGCTGAGTATGTCCGAAAACTGCGAGAACAAGAGTCATTCACTCCAGAGGGTAAACTAAAAAATGGGCGCGAATTTCTCAAGGAACTTATCGAGTGGCAAGATTCAAACTCTTAATAGATACCGATATTTTCATAGATTACCTTAAAGGTATTTCACCGGCAAAAGCACTTTTTAGATCAAAAAATGTCGATATTT
>JAJSZT010000139.1 GCA_030272815.1 Deltaproteobacteria bacterium | reverse complement strand
CAACTTAGGAATTTTGAATAAAAAAGCTAAAAGAAAAAAAATAGGTTGCGTCTTCGCCTACCGAACAAACGGAATTAGGAGAATTCCAGATATTACGTGACCAGCTATGGTGGGTGTGCAGGGAATGGCTACGCTCTGATACAGGAACAATGCTGCCACCGGATGAGCTGCTCATTGAAGAGCTTCAAGCACCTACCTATGAAGTCGTTGAATGGCCAAAGTCCGCGTAATGAAAAAGCCGACCATCAAAGAACTTCTGAAGCGATCACCAGACAGAGCTGATGCCTTGTGTCTGACCTTCGCAAGAGGCGGGTTCTTTGGCGATTGTAGTTTTTTGGATTTTCCACCATAAAACGACCGTCTGAGAGCGTCTATTATAAGCGTTTATGGCTTAGTCAATACTTGATATGGCTTTAATCAACTGTTTTTCTTTAGTCGGTTGTAACTATGGCGTGTTAATCCCAAGGAAGGGTTGCGTTTCGCCATCATGCTAAGACAGGTAGGAAGCCTAACCGGGAAATGGCATTTTCTTTTACTTATTTCAAGCTGCTTGAGGTATTGATTTCATATAAATATCGCAACTATCTGTGAATAAGGCTGAATGTTTGATTCATAGCAGATATCGCTACTCTATGGTTTAACGATGCTGTTGAGCAGAGGCATTTTTAAAAATGAGAAAGAAAACGAAGAAAAGAACGATTGAAAACCAGTTGTAGTCTGCAACCGCTCTTTATCAGCCCTCTGATCAAACAGCCTGGTTATACAATTTTGCAGTTCCGTCATTCAAAACTTCCATATTTCAAAAAGTTGATTGTACCTGAGAAATCAAAACATTCAAAATCAAGCAACAATTCAAATGCATCTTTTATTGTATCCTTGCTTTCTTTTAGGCCATCTCGATCAGAGAATAATATTGATTTTATAAACCCCAGTATGCCCATAGCTACCAATAGCAAAGAACCAAAAACCTTAAACATTGATTCAATAGGAAATTGAATAAACAGTTTTAAACACACAATGAGTAAGAATATTGGAAACCGAAAAATCGCTCCGATAAATTCAAACAGTCCTAAAGTTCGTTCTTTTTTACTATTCGTCATTTTGAGTTCATCCGTGGTTTTTTTACGTTTTACAAAACAAAAACATAAAACAGTCTTAGTCCTAACGTCACGCATGAGACGCTTCGGAAGCCGCGCTTGGCGCGGTTTCCGAAGTCGGTTCTCCATGCGATTGTTCGAAGACCCTGTCCTTTGGCAGAAGCATCATTCGGGTACACCCAAGACTTGTTTGATATCAGAAAGGGATGGACCGCCAGGGAATGACATGCCTCGCTCGTCGTGATCAAGTAGGTAGTCCCCATGTCCTGCGATGACGTAGGCTTTGGATTTGGTGAATTCCTTACCGTCGAGCGCTCTGCGGAATTTCAGTGTGAGTCGTGTGATCATCATCCGATGCCCCTTGGCATCGCTACTGTAAAACTCCTTCATGTTCTCATGTATCGCCTTGAACGTGATCTTGAAGTCTGCGGATGTATCCAGTGCGAGTTCAGGTATAACGGAATCTGGCTTGACGGAAAACTTGCCAAACCGAGTCAATCTGATAGGCCCTCCTGTGGGAGTCAGGCTTACGAAATAGTCTTCGTAAATACGGACGTCACGGACCTCCGAGAGACCGAGGTTGCGCAGAGTCAGATTGAACTCCCCGACCTCGCCCTGAGCGTCTTCTGCCGGCTCAACCACAATTACGGGATCTTGTGATAGGGCGAGCTGGCTCTGCCCTTGATTGAGCATACGATGCGTAAGGGAAACATAGACCATCGTGATGATGACTAGAATGACTGTCGAGATGCCAGTAATCCAGTCGGTTATCTTTGGCTTATCGCTGCCGTCTACCGGTGGCATTGTATCGTCTCCCTTCTCCCTTCGAACAATGATTAGTGGGAAAAAAGGCGCAATATCATAGAACGAAATCGCGCACTACGTGAGCACCTTATTGTATAGTTTACAATTTGTTGTAGCTTGTCAACTCCGAATATTGAAATCGAAAAAGCGATAAGAAGAAGTCGGATGTTTGATATCTTGCCAACAGAGCAACTCAAGAATTCAATAGTTTTAATGCAGATAGGGTTTATATATCACAATTATTAAAGTGTTTCAATTTGTTACGTGAAGAGCAGCTATCTGTAACGTGGAACTGAGAGGCGTGGAAAAGCTCGGCTTTATCTCATAAACTTTTTATTGCCTCTTGATACGGAAAGGCTCATATGGGTTAGATGTTTTTTCTATAAGCATTAAATAAATCAACAATATCTTTATGCCCGTTATTAGTAGCAAGCTCTTTAGGTGTTTTTCCTAATTCATTTCTGCTATCAGTACCAACGCCATTATCAAGTAATAATTTTACAATCTCAATATGACCATTTTTTGAAGCAAGATGCAAAGCAGTATTGCCAAAATTATCTTTGCCGAGAAATCGTAATAAAATAAGACCTCCTTCTTCAACTGGAAGACTAATTATATGCTTGCAAAGATTAAAATCTCCGTGCTTTGCTGCTTCAAGTAATTTATCATCAGAGTATGAACCAAACTTAATTTTATTGGCCTCATCCATCCCCTCATAAATTCCATCCCACATTTTCTCTCTTGCTGATGGGCTATCATTTCCAGTGCACCATAAGATAACAAAATATTTTCTATTTCCTTATACCCATGGTATCTGGCTATGTCGAGTGCTGTATCTCCATTTTTATCGCTCAACTTTGGATCTGCTCCACGTTCTAAAAGAAGTTCCACAACTCCAGAATAACCTTCATCGACTGCTATAAAAAGTACTGTCTCTTTTTGATTATTACAGGCGTTAATGTCTGCCCCTTGTGAAAGTAGTATCTCAACAAGATCATAGTTGCCATCATAAGCGGCATTTAATAAAACATCTGGATCATTAACATGAGATTCGTCATTCATTTTTTATCACCAATGCCTGAACTCACCCGCACCGGAAGGATGATACATGCGGCACGTCATTGAACCGCCCGACCCAAATAGTTAACATTCACTATCCGGCTACGGCCCGATAAGCTCTGTGAAACGCCCGGTGCGGACCCGCATGCCGTGGTGTTGTGGGGAGGGGGGAGAGAGAAACTCCCCCTTACCCGATTATATTATTCCTAAATTACTTAACCCAATGTTCTTTTTCATA
>JAJSZT010000138.1 GCA_030272815.1 Deltaproteobacteria bacterium | reverse complement strand
CTTGGCGCTAATCACTTCACGCATGACAAAAGGGGAAACCTTCAAACATGCTCAGGTTAGTAGAAATATCGTTGAAGTCATTTGTATGTCACCAAAAACATCTAATAATGGATTTGTTTTTCCCCTCTACCTCTACCCAGATCTCGACAAAAACGACCTTTTCAGTCATCTGGAAGAGTCAAAAGAAAGAAAACCGAATATCAGCGGAAAAATATTTTCCGCTTTATCTGAAACCTACAAAACAAAGCCGAAACCTGAAGATATTTTCTACTACATATACGCTGTTTTCTACTCCAACATTTACCGCGCAAAATACGCTGAATTTCTTAAAACAGACTTTCCAAGAGTCCCTTTTACAAAAGACCAACACTTTTTTAAAAAATTAGCCGAATACGGCAAGCGTCTTGCGGATCTGCATCTTATGCAATTAGCCGAACTTGATTCCCCTGTGACAAAATTCCAGGGAACAGGAGATAAGCAGGTTGACAAAATCAAATACGACAAAGACGGTGAAAGCGTTTACATCAATAAGGATCAGTATTTTGAAGGATTAGAAGAAAACATCTGGCAATACCGGATCGGCGGTTATCAGGTTTGCAACAAATGGCTGAAAGACAGAAAAGGCAAGGTTTTTGTCCCTGGATGATATTAAACATTATTGCAAGGTAGCAACAGCTATCAAGCACACGATCAACATTCAGAAAAGCATTGATGAAATCTATAATGAAGCAGAAAAGGAATTAATGGGTTTTTAAAAATTACCATTTGGAAATTGATTTTGAGGCACATAATAATGTGATGAACTCGGATTTTAAAAGGCTGGCACTCTTTCAAACCCGTTATTCCGAACGACTCTGCGTAATTGGATGATCGGTGGGTATATCCACAAATATGAACTCCTTGGAAGTGATAGAGCTAAATATGGAGATAAGCTAATTGAAAAACTCGCTCAATCTTTAGGTCATATACCTCGTACCCAAAAGAGAGAACTAAACCGTTATCGACTGTTTTATAAGGTATACCCTCAAACAGGGGAGACGCTGTCTCCCCAATCAAAACACCCGAATGATTTTGTTTTTAAACTCTCATTCAGTCATCTGGATTTACTTGTTGCTATTGAAAAAAATACTCAAGAGTCAAAAGCAGACTTAACCCATTGACCCCTGTAAGCAGCATAATACGAAGAGTTTCGAGGCTTAAAAAATATGACAGAAAAATTAAAAAAACAGATAGGGAAAATACAAGACAGTATTAATAAGGGTCAAAAGTAGACTTGATACCCGATTTTCTCTGATTATAATAGTGGGTGCTGAATAGTAGGCAACCTTATTTCTATGAATCGACAATGGGAGTTCAATGTCAAAGAAACGAAATAAAAGGAAAGCGGCTTCTCGCAAAAATCAACCGAAAAGTCTCGCCCAATTTCTACAGAGACTATACGGTGGGAAGCAGTTCAATCCCCAGAATGTTTTTCGCGGCCTCCATGCCTTCCGAGATTTCCGTGAGATGAGTGTTGTTGCCAAATATGTAGCGAGTACAAGCAACCCCTATCACCGTTTCATCTTCGGCATTCCTTTTGCTAAGTCATATATAGAGGTCCGCTCTCTCCGCTTTTTTGCTTTCACAGATGATTTGAAGAGGGACTTGGATTGGATGTCCCTTTCCATAGTCCGTTATGCCAAGGAGCTATCGATATTCGTCGAGCAAACATTATCCTTTCAGAAAGCTTTCCTTTTAGGGGCCTATGAAGAGGCAAATGCCGTGCTTGAATCAATAACTGGTGAATTCGGACCGTCTCTCTGGGTGTTGGAGAAGAGTTGCCTTCTGGCGGAGTATGCTTCTGGTCTGGAAGCCAACAAGAAGTTACTGACTCAGATTGTTGGAGATGAGAAGAATGACGCGCTATTGCGCTTTATTTCTGAATATGTAAGTCTGAGATGCGAGACCAAACTTTCAGCTGAGAATTACAATCTAAGGCTAATTCGAGCCTTAGAAGATATCGAGGGGGACTTTCCTGAGCTCAGTGCCTACATTCGCTACCGTCTTGAGCATCTTAGCCTGAATCCAATACCCGTTGCAACTCTCGTTACATACTTCGAGGGTCCCTCGCCGGTCGTAGACCGCTATCTTACCTTTATTGCTATTTTACAATCTTGTGCTGTGGCTGGCGCTGAGTTTTGGGATATCGCTGCCAATGTCCTTTCTAGAGTGGATGGTCTGATCCATGATTTACGCATCGATGCCCTTCTCCAGTTCTTCACTCCAGAACGCAAACAGGAATGGAGTTCCTTGGCAGCCGAGGTGTTGGATATCCTGGATAACTATACTGATGGAAACTACGAGAGTAGCGCCAAGGCGAGCGCCAAGCTCCTTATTGAGAATCCAGAAGTATACGAATTATACTATGTTTACATCCGTTCACTGGAGCATATGAAAAAATCTTTCATACAGGTGTTCCCCAAGGACTCGGTAGCAGCGTCCATTCTGGAACATACCAATGTGGTCATAAGAGGAGAGAAGTCTTGGCGTGGCAGTTCCGATGCCATTTTCAAACTCTCTTTGTCACTTTGGAGAGACCCATTGGCCTACGGACTCTATGACTTCTATGTACAGGATGCGTTGCCATCTCCAGAAAAACGATTCCATAAAATGGCTTTGCTCAATGCCTCGAGCGTTAATCCCCGTTTTGCGATGATCTACGGAGATCCTGATAAGGCAAACAAGTTCTTAGGTCAGCTTTCATACCGAGTAGGCGAAGCCAGTACCTTATCGCTAATTAGAGGAGTAACAGTAACATCGCACAATGTCGAAAATTATAAATTTCCTCAGTCAATTCCCGAGACACGAAGACGAGTTTACAGTGCGTTAATTCACGAAGCCGCTTCACGGCCTCAACTTGCCATCTCGGTCCTTAAGCCACTGTTCACACACATAACGGAAGACAAACTGCCTGGAGGCTTTCATACGCGTGATCGGGTCACCAGGGCACTGTTTCGGTGTTATCTTGATACCAAAGAATTAGCCGAATGTACGGACATGGTCGTACGCTCCTTCCTGCAGAACGAGCTCTCGACTAGGAATCTTCCCTTGACCCTGCTGGTCGATGCAATCGATGAGACATCTCCTCCAGATGTAATGCGGAGGATCACGTACCCGCTTCTGTACTCCATCATTCACACAAAAGTGCGCGCCGTATATGTAGCATATGACAATTTTCTCAATAGTTTTGGAGTGTGCCGGCCGACGCAGCTCCTTAATATCGCAGACCAGTTTCGTCCAAATGAGCTGCATGAGTTCCTTTTTAGGGTCTGCACGGTTGATGTCCTCGCATGCT
>JAJSZT010000137.1 GCA_030272815.1 Deltaproteobacteria bacterium | reverse complement strand
GATACCATTTGGAAAACCAACAAAGAGCGGGAAACCAAAGGGTACGTTCGATTTTCTCGGATTTACCTTTTATTGGGGGAAAACTCTCAAAGGATACTGGGTGATAAAGAAACAGACAGCACGGAAACGGCTAAAACGTTTTCTGCGAATGCTGTGGAACTGGTGCAAGAAGAATCGGCATGAACCCATAGAAGAGCAGCATAATATATTAAGTAGCAAACTTCGAGGGTTTTACCAATACTTTGGGGTGCGGAGCAATTATAAAGCGTTAGAGGCAGCGTTCGAATATGCAGAAAAAGCATGGCGCTGCTGGCTCGGACGACGCCACAGGGATGGCTATATAAGTTGCGAAAAGTTTAAGCGCATACTTGAAAGGGCTCCCCTGCCGCTTCCCAAAATAGTCCATAATATTTGATTACTTGCAGGTAGCAAAGTTATGCGCCAATCGGGGTGTCGCCTGATTGGTTGACAGCTTGGTAAAAAGAGCTTGAACCGAGGAACCGTATGAGGGAAAACTTCACGTACGGGACTGTGGGGAGGGCGCCGGGTAACCGGTGCCTTTACCCGGAACTTGACCGCGTGAGGTTCGGCGTTTAGGAGGTAATTTTAGCCATATAAAAAAGCCGTACAAAGTTCACCAACCTCACGGAGGCAAGTGATCGCGGTCATCACAGATATCTGCTATCAATCTTGATTGTTTGGCAACACAAAGAGGGTTTTGATATTTTTCTGATCTCGACATTATTCAGCTATACCAAGATGTATAAAAATTATCAAATATTTCCAGCACTTGAAGTGTTGATAAATTAGACATGTTTTTTTACCTCCTTCCTTCCAATTTTTACTTGATCAACACTGGCTTACTTTTCTAAATCTATGCCCTTTTCTTTATATTTTGCAACCAAAGAAGGATCTTTCCAGGGTTAGTGTTTTTTTAACAGGTAAAGTAACTGATTCACGGCATCTACGATACGGTTCTTGCTTAAGTATTCGATTTGCTTTTTTGACTCCGGCATGCTCTCACCTCCTCTCTACCATAAAGAACCCCGAGATATCTTCCGGCATTTGGTAGGCCGCCCTATATGTCACGATATATGGTGTCTCGGGCTTCTGTTTTGTCATTATAGTTTTCATTTGCCTGCATTTTGGAGATTTAGTAATATTATATTTAAGGGCTATGAAAAAAGAAAGGACAGGTGGGAGGAGATAGCTGACCTAATGCTAACTCCTCACTATTTTATAAATAATAGATCACCCCGCCCACCCAAAATTGGTTCAGATTCCTCTCCGCATTCTGCTTCGTAGGAAACTGAACCAATCTCCCCTTAAAGGTCTGAGGCTATATCGAAGCCGTGTAACTATTTCATCCGGATTAAAAGACTCCGAATGTAATAGATACACTTTTTCGGTGTCATGGCCACAATATAAAACAATACAGAATGCAAAGGATTCAATTAACCGCTCGGCTATCCAGGCTCTTCGCAATTTCTTTACCCGTATCGAACCAAAGGTAGGGGCATAAAATATTGCGTTTTTTCTCCCCCCTGACAACCCCCCTCTTTTTCACCGCCCCTCGCTTTATCGTATTCGAGTCAGGCTGGCACAGCATATGCGTTCTGAGAAAAGCCCTTCACTAATAAGGTATCAGTATTTTGTCGTTTCGGGCGATTTTTTTCAGGCACATGCTGTGCCAGCCTTTTGTTTCATCCGCGCTCAGGTCGATAAGGTAGCTCATTCACTGCGTTCACCGTACAGCCGAGCTGAACTTTCGCACTTAATTTTTTAGTCAGGGGGAGACAAAACACCATCATATTTTATGCCCCTACCTTTGGTTCGATACGGGTAAAGAAATTGCGAAGAGCCTGGATAGCCGAGCGGTTAATTGAATCCTTTGCATTCTGTATTGTTTTATATTGTGGCCATGACACCGAAAAAGTGTATCTATTACATTCGGAGTCTTTTAATCCGGATGAAATAGTTACACGGCTTCGATATAGCCTCAGACCTTTAAGGGGAGATTGGTTCAGTTTCCTACGAAGCAGAATGCGGAGAGGAATCTGAACCAATTTTGGGTGGGCGGGGTGATCTATTATTTATAAAATAGTGAGGAGTTAGCATTAGGTCAGCTATCTCCTCCCACCTGTCCTTTCTTTTTTCATAGCCCTTAAATATAATATTACTAAATCTCCAAAATGCAGGCAAATGAAAACTATAATGACAAAACAGAAGCCCGAGACACCATATATCGTGACATATAGGGCGGCCTACCAAATGCCGGAAGATATCTCGGGGTTCTTTATGGTAGAGAGGAGGTGAGAGCATGCCGGAGTCAAAAAAGCAAATCGAATACTTAAGCAAGAACCGTATCGTAGATGCCGTGAATCAGTTACTTTACCTGTTAAAAAAACACTAACCCTGGAAAGATCCTTCTTTGGTTGCAAAATATAAAGAAAAGGGCATAGATTTAGAAAAGTAAGCCAGTGTTGATCAAGTAAAAATTGGAAGGAAGGAGGTAAAAAAACATGTCTAATTTATCAACACTTCAAGTGCTGGAAATATTTGATAATTTTTATACATCTTGGTATAGCTGAATAATGTCGAGATCAGAAAAATATCAAAACCCTCTTTGTGTTGCCAAACAATCAAGATTGATAGCAGATATCTGTGATGACCGCGATCACTTGCCTCCGTGAGGTTGGTGAACTTTGTACGGCTTTTTTATATGGCTAAAATTACCTCCTAAACGCCGAACCTCACGCGGTCAAGTTCCGGGTAAAGGCACCGGTTACCCGGCGCCCTCCCCACAGTCCCGTACGTGAAGTTTTCCCTCATACGGTTCCTCGGTTCAAGCTCTTTTTACCAAGCTGTCAACCAATCAGGCGACACCCCGATTGGCGCATAACTTTGCTACCTGCAAGTAATCAAATATTATGGACTATTTTGGGAAGCGGCAGGGGAGCCCTTTCAAGTATGCGCTTAAACTTTTCGCAACTTATATAGCCATCCCTGTGGCGTCGTCCGAGCCAGCAGCGCCATGCTTTTTCTGCATATTCGAACGCTGCCTCTAACGCTTTATAATTGCTCCGCACCCCAAAGTATTGGTAAAACCCTCGAAGTTTGCTACTTAATATATTATGCTGCTCTTCTATGGGTTCATGCCGATTCTTCTTGCACCAGTTCCACAGCATTCGCAGAAAACGTTTTAGCCGTTTCCGTGCTGTCTGTTTCTTTATCACCCAGTATCCTTTGAGAGTTTTCCCCCAATAAAAGGTAAATCCGAGAAAATCGAACGTACCCTTTGGTTTCCCGCTCTTTGTTGGTTTTCCAAATGGTATC
>JAJSZT010000136.1 GCA_030272815.1 Deltaproteobacteria bacterium | reverse complement strand
GTTGCTTTTCTTGCAATATCATCTCCGTTATATGCCTTGGATGAATCTGGAAATTTTGAATCAAAGGAAGAGCAGGATAGGTATATTATTGCTACTTTAAAAAAGATGGCTATGGAGATGAGCAGTCAAGCACCAATGATGATTGACAGTGAAACACAAATGAGTTCTGTTTTGGCTCTTGATAAAACAATTAATTTCACAATGAGGCTCGTAAACTTAAGTTCAAAAGAGGTAAATGCAGAAGAACTTAACAAGTATGTATGGGGCAATGTCAATGATATTGCTTGTAAAAATCAGGCGACAAGGGATTTGATCGATTTAGGAGTCAGTTACGTCTACATCTACTTTGGTAATGATAATTGCCTGATAACTAGAGTCGTTCTGGATAAATATAAGTGTAATTATTAAACTATCTAACACTCATGATAGCGTATAAGCCAATTAACCAATCAACCCACATGGATACTTATAAAGCAGAACTGCACTATATTTTTATAGTACTGTGTAGTCAATTATTTATCCTAACTAAATTGGGACAAGTCCATGAATAAAAAAACAGCATTACGCATACTTGGAGGAATTATTCTTTTTTTTAACCTTTGGCTAATTGGCCATTACAACCTCCAAGGTTTGATTGTCCTTTTTCTCACCTTTGGGTTCGCAATAGGCTACGAATATCTTATAGTTCGACCTTTTTCCAAAAAGGACAAATCTACAGATTTATAAAAATGAATCAAGCGGAAATCTGGAATTTTAACAATTCAAGTACTTGAAAAAGCTAACAAATCAATTAACCCGACCCGCGAGTACGCGCGTTTTTCTGGTGGTTCACAAAGTCTTACATTGCTGAGAGAGCATGGTGCCAATCGCGGGCGGGCGGGTTATCTCATCGGTAAGGAATAGAGGCAAAGGAATTGGATATGTTCTGGCAAAGCTTCTTTGGCTTTCTAGAAAAGCTTGGACTACTAGTCGTTCCCCTGATCGCTGCCTATATTGGGTGGAGGCTCAGTCAGAAGACCTATGTGAGGCAACTTCTGGTGGACACTCTCAAAAACAAATTCGATGCGCTTCGCGAGTTCAAGTCTGTAATAGGGAATATCCCGCCAGACTTAAACAAAGAGGGTCTTATTGAAAGGCTTAGTAATGATGATGATGATTTTCGAAATTCTCTGACACTCAGAATGGTAAGGCTTTTCGGTCTACGAAATGAGCTTATTCCTTTCATTAGCCCCGAGTTTGTTGATTTGGTCGATACACAGCTTGCACCACTGTTCATAATTGAAAACGGCAGGTACACTTTCAGACAGGAAAAAATCCAGGCATTTGCTACGTTCGCAGACGAAGCCAGACTGCTGGCAATTTCTATAGAAACCAAATTGACTGAGGAGTACAAAAAGCAATTGAAATAAATCTACCGAACCAGGGGGGTTGCAGCCAATCGGCCCAGAAGCAGCTTCTGGCTGACCCCCGGCGTTGGGTGGCAGGAGGGACACATTGGAAGTTGCGATAGATTCTAACGCTTTGACATATTTGATAGAGTCGATGGAACCAAACTATTTTCCTTCATCTGATGATCCTGTTCTCGCTATTGAACGGATTTCTATGTTGAGGATATTTCTATACGCTGGTCTCCTTTTTTATGTTCTTCCTCAAGTCATAAATGAATACGCAAAAATCCCGAAATATGACTGGAGAGATATCCACAAATCTACAGTAGGAGCACTTTTGAATGATGTGCAAATGGAGTTGGATCATCATGACGTGTGCCAAAGAAAGAGAGAATTATTGTCATTGCACCCGAAAGATAAAGATTGCCAAATACTTGCTGAAGCTGAAGTAATAGGAATATCGTCGCTACTAACAAGAGATGATGATTTCATAAAAAGACTCTCTTCCTATACAGTTGTTAGAATTCTTTATCCATCAGAATTTTGGAAAAGCCTTAACGTTACACCTGGTTCTAATCCAAAATATATGCCTGCCGAATCGAACCCTTTATTTGGGAAAACATGGTGGAAGATATAATTTTAAACATAAAACACCCAACCTCTGGCTCTGGCTGGGTTAGGGCAATAAGGAGAACGAAATGACTGGAGTAACAGTCGATCAACTGGCTGAACAGTTTGAAGGAAGAAAGTTCGGTGAACTGGTTTTTCACCACATGAACGAACAACCATTCGAGCAAATCGTTGCTGCGATGCAAGGAATGATGGAAAGGCTTCCTGCACAAGTAAGAAATGAAATTGAAGGGCTGATCGACAACGCTAATCCGCTGGCATTCAAAAAAGAGTTCTGGGCCGACGATTGTGGGAAAATACTGAGGTTTATTACTTCCATGGTTGAAAAAGAACTTCAAGAAAAGGGAGTGCAGCCTTCTGAAGACAATTTGTTTGATGTATTCAATATCATTGTTATGAATTTCGCATATTCTGCCTATAAGAATCAAAGAATGAAGAAGTTTATAAAAAGTTCAATAGGGAAAGGTTTATTCGGGAGGATTTTCTGGTGAAGGTAACCTGTGCGGGGACGCAAAGGGCGTTTCTTTTTTCATTTGTTTGTGGTTTTGTTTGTGGTAATGAAGTCACATGCCACGTCAAGCCAGAATAGATGCGCCGGGTGCTTTGCATCATATCATATGCAGGGGTATCGAGTGACGAAACATTTTTAAAGACAATACAGATCGAAACCGGTTTCTGGAAAGACTCGGTTCTGTTTTGCAAAAGACCTCTACACCCTGCTACGGCTGGGCGTTGATTCCGAATCATTATTTATATTGAGCTCAACATAACACATTCATTTATTGGTATTTGACAGCAAAAAAGATGTTATTCCAAAATCGATTCAACTGATAGCCGGGAGAACAGGAAGAGAATATAACTTAAGGAAAAATCGAAAGGGGAGCATTCAAAACCCAAAGCAAAGATATTCGCTGATAAATCGACAGAAACTGATTGACTTGAATAGTGATCAATTAAAAATATACCATCGGCAAGGGGTTGAAGATTGTCTTAAAAATGGCTCGAATATTCGAGATACAAAATGGACTGAGAGTATAGCCGTTGGAGATAAAGAATTTGTTTTAAAGACTCAAACAAATCTTGGTGCAAAGGCAATAGGACGAAATGTTATCAAAAGAAATGGGATTTATGAACTAAGGGAATCTCAAACTCCTTACGGCCATGTTTTTGACCCTGAAAAGTGTGCGCTAAGCCAAAAAAATAGCTATTTTTGGAATCTTTCTTTTGATAATACAGGACGATAGATTGGTCCGACAAGAAATCCAAGAAATATAAACAAAAGAAAGATAACTCTGAACGGTGAACTTTTGAACCTGTAACTGCTTTAAGCTTGCTTAATGCGAAGACTTTCATACAGTGCTATTCCAACTGCGGTAGAAAGGTTGAGGCTTCTTATT
>JAJSZT010000135.1 GCA_030272815.1 Deltaproteobacteria bacterium | reverse complement strand
TCCGGTAAGGAATACTTATGATATTCATTATAAATCTGGGACAAAATCGCCTGGTGGGAGGTCATAGATAATGGCAAGTTATCTGAACTTCTTTGCAAGCAATAATGCACGAGAACAAATCGGGCTTTTAGGCCTGCTAAATCAAAGTTAACGAAAAGGAAGCCATGGTCAGAGGCAGTCGGAAACATATTTTAGATTGGACGACATCTGCTAATTTCTTGAGTCAGTTCGATGACCTTGTCGGCTTACCGGAGTGTGTGATCCGACATTCAGCCGTATTTCAACCCAGAGGGCATGTGGACTCCAAGGAAGCATGTATCGAAGACTGCGGAACCAAATTTGTCCCTGGCTTCGATTGCTGGGACGATCTTGCCTCATGGTGGTTACTCCATCGTGGTGGTGCGAACAAACCAAATTGGGATCTTGTTGTTGCCTGTGATATATTTGGAATGCCTGGCTTAGCGCTCGTTGAAGCAAAAGCGCACGAGCGGGAGCTTGATTGGGCAGGGAAGCGGCTTTCTTCAAATGCTTCAAAAAACTCCTTTGAAAACCATGCGCGTATTGGAGAAGCGATCGCGGAAGCTTCAGCTGAACTTGACCGGATCGTTCCAGATGTTCATATATCACGCGACTCTCACTATCAGCTATCTAATCGTATAGCCTATTGCTGGAAGATTGCATCTATGGGAATTCCGGTACTGTTGATTTATCTGGGATTTATAGGGGATAATGGCATCTCGAATGTTGGGACACCGTTACGGGATTCTGAGCACTGGCAATTAGTGATGGAGAAGTACATCCATAAAGTTTTGCCGATGGAATTATTGAATGGTTGGATTCCATGCGGGAAAGCTCAAATGCGTATGTTGATTCGATCAATGCCTGTGATTGAGCAGAGCCCAACAACAGCAAACGGATAGCAAACATTTGTACTTAATTTGCAGGGCCGGTATTCTGCTTAGAAGTGATACGGAGAGTAATACTTAACAAATTATAAAACAATAAAGTTTGTGATATGCAAACAAAATCTGTATAAAAATTATCGATTTCTTGTGTCGCTCTGCTGGCAAGTTAACACAACATTTGAAATAGCGAAATTCAGATTAATTAATCTATCAACTCCCTTATTTCATTTGGTTCATTTCAATATTCAATACCACAAAGTAGTATAACTATTTAAAATCTTTTTTTATTGACAAAGCCAGTGTTTAAAAGTAATCTATTAAAATAAATTTTCTTGAAGATTTTGGCTTTTTTGTGAAAAATCGACAAGTTTCCATGAAATCCTATTCAAACAACTCGATTTTTTAAAATCTTCATTTTGAAAGTGACTGATAACCATTTGTTTTATTCCGTTTTATAGGGTTTCCGTTCAGACACTAGTTGGGTAGTTTGGCTTTTTTAGTTGGAAGGAAGGGGGGTTAAAATGAAAAAATTGTTCATTATTACTTTGCTCAGCGTAGGAGTCCTGGGTTTTACGAATCTTCATACTGAAGCAGCAACTTTTGATATAAGTTCTTATATTGGTTTTGGCCAAGTTAGTAATGCTTTGGGTCTAGCTGTAAATCCCGATAATGGAAATATATTTCTCACCACATTAAGTTATGGCGGTGAGGATAATCTCTGGGAGTTTTGGTCTGATGGTACTCTAATTAATTCTGAAAGGGTAATTGGAACAAAAGATATCGAGAACGATGATTCACTTATGAGTGTTGTAGTTGGAAAAGATGGTCACCTTTTTGCCAATTTAGCAGATTTTGTAGGTCCACCAACAGGAAGCGAATGGTATATAATTGAAATTAGTCAAGATGGTAATACAAACTATTCATCGTTTAGGGATGAAAGTTATACGCAAGGAGGAAGTGGCATAACTTATAATCCAGACACCCAGCACTTATTTATATCTAGTTATCGTGAGAAAAGAATATATGAAGTTACGCTCGATGGAACCTTAATTAATTCTTTTGACGTTGCTGCTGGCAATGGACCGATGGATATAGCATTCGATCCATTCACAGAAAGCATTTTTATCTTATACGATGATACCGACAAAAAAGTACTCCAATACAAGCGAAAAGGGAAAGGAAAAAAATACATATTCTTAAACACTTATGATTTGAGTTCTGTTGGAATTACAAGTCATGTACTTGCTATGGATATTAACAGGTCAAATGGTCTATTCTATATACAAGAAAACAACACAAGAGTAGTGGAATTTGATAGAGTACAATTAGGAATGGAGCCTGTTCCATCTGATCTCTTAGATTTTGACATTAAAAATTTCGGAGTTATTAAACGGGTTAGCTTAAGCAATGAGAGGCGAAACACAGTTCAAATCAAGTTGGATGTTATAAATAATGGAACTGTTGATGGTGGAGAAGTTTGTGATGCTACCGTTATTGGAATTCAAAATAGTATAGAAATTTACAACGAGACGCTTAGTATCTCTGTACCGTTTGGCAATAGATCAACTACCTATCAGTTCCCAGAATTTATGCCTACAGTCACTGGAGACATAAAATGGGTTGCAACTATTGGGGATGACGACCCAGATGTTGATGAGGCGGTGGCATACACGACGGTCAACCCATAGAGATTTTGATCTGAAAGAAAGTAATAAAATGTTTTAATAAAGGGCAGAGTCAGTAAATGGCTCTGCCTTCTTATTGTCCGTGAATTGCAGATTACTGCTATAAATCAAATATTCAGCCTTATTCACAGATAGTTGCGATATTTATATGTAATCTGCGGCATTGGCATCTGTGTTATCTTCCTCTACTATCTCCTACACCATCTATCAATAAATACTTCATAGCTTTGCACTCCAGCTTCCTTCAGACAGAACCTCACGATTCCGCCCTTGCCTTCGGCTATCCTTCGCCTCCATCTGGCTGGGTCTGGACTTTGTGTGGTATATGTGGCATTATTACAGCCACATGATACCATATAGCACCATTTGCAGCCGGGCCAAGCCCGGCACACAACAAGGCGCTTCTCGTACCCAGCAGCGCGGCGATTTTTTGAAACGCTGTACTCCGCATCAAGGCCTGTGGTTTCCGAAAGACCTCGCCCCACATTGTTGGGGTCGGGGGGTTAGCTGCTTAATAGAATTATCTTTAACAAGCGGGGAGTTATGAAGGAACAAATTCAAATTTGGCTATCAGATTTTGTAACGAATATAAAAATCGTCATTCCCTTCTTTATTTTAGGCATTGTGATTTCATATATTTTTTTTTTGACAAGGCGTTTATTTCCAGCCAAAAATGCCACCATTGATAACAGGAGAAAAAAGCAACCCCTTATTTTTTCGGGAGGAAAAGTGATATGAAACAAGGTAAAAGAAAGGCACTTGAAGAAAAAGGATATGTTGTTGGGTCAGCCGAAGAATTTTTAGGTTTGACAAAAGAGGAATCAGAATTTGTTGAATTGAAGCTGGAAATCCCTTGGTACACGTCGTAAAACATTAGCCAGGATGATGACTGCATAAAACGTGGTACGCCCGGCAGGATTCGAACCTGCGGCCTACGGATTCGAAGTCCGGCGCTCTATCCGGCTGAGCTACGGGCGCATAAATGGGGATGGGGTGAGTGAAGGGACTTGAACCCTCGACAACCGGGGCC
>JAJSZT010000134.1 GCA_030272815.1 Deltaproteobacteria bacterium | reverse complement strand
TTGATCTGCGTGGCATATATCTCTTATGACATAAATTGTTCGACTTGTCAATATATCAAGGAACGTCCCGCAACCCAACACTGAATATGTTGCGACGCTCAATTCCCCGGACGATGATGTGATGTAAAACACCGGGTGCGTCCAGGCGGGCTAATCTAAGCATACAAGAGTACTATCAATAATATAAATGAACTGCCCCGCAGCAAGCTGCGGAGTTTCAATTCTTCTCTTTTTCTATAAGGAATCGCAGCAAGCTGCGGGGAATTAAACCCTAAAAAGAGATTAAATGTCAAGTTATTTACTTATTTATGGACGTCCCGCATTCCGTCCCCCTTATATTTCCAGTGCTGATAAAGGCAGACCTTACCCTTAGCGGCATCCAGCTCTCTTTTGAGCATCGTCGTATGACTTTTGACCAAGGGTTCTTACTGCAGAATAAAAAGCATCTTTCACCGTATAACATGCAGTTCTCTTGAGAGCGTTTTTATCGCCGATATTTATCTTCCTAGAAGGGGTATCAATAGTAATAGGATCATAGGGATAGTTTTTATCGCATATAGCGGTCATATCATTCTTGAATTTATCATCACAGTGCTCCTTACCGCAGCCGCAAGAGTGGTAGCACTGGTCGTGTTTATTACAGGCGGGCTTGAAAAGTTTTTTAGTATCGATATTTATACCTAATACATGGACATTTGGCAACCACGGCCCACTGCAGCCGTCTACATATTTTTCGTCCTTTCTAATTTTACACTCTGAATAGACGGCCTTGGCATTCAAACTACAACTACTAAAGGTCAAAGCAACCATCAGTACAAGGGAAAAACCCAAAATTTTTTTCATGATATTTGATCTCCTTTCTTATTTTCTGAAAGCATGTAATATAACTCCTCTATAAAAAATCTAAAGCATATTCAAAACTACATAAGCGTCACCTCCTATTCTCCTTTTTAGTGAAGAAGGAAACTAATTGTATCAAGCCTGTCCGAAGTACCCCACCACCGGGTTGGCACAATATCGCCATACCGGATCTTCCGGTAAAACTGGCTCTTCCTAATGGATTTTAATATGTAATCTAAAACTTGGTGTCAAAGCTTGAATTGTGAATTAATGCCTAACAATTAAGCCGCTATTTTTTAGCAAAATCAGTAAGGGCAGAGCATGGGGAATTGAACCGCAAAAGCGAGCGCATTCCCCGTAATTTGTCGAAACAAAAGCGAAGATCCAGCTTATACGGAGCTGTAGGGAGTTTCAATAAAGATAAAAAAGTAAAAAGCCAATTTGAAAAAATTAATTCACAATTCAAGCTTTGACACCAATTGGATTTTATGGACGTCCCGCATTCCGGGTTAAAAAAATAAGAAAAAAATTAAATGTTACCTAACCTGAATTTTAACTGCGCGGTTCATTCCGGGTGAGCAGCGGGCCTTAATCATTCAAGCATGTACAGAATTTGCGAAAAATGCCATTGCTTCGTCCCGTCTGCTCTAGCCGGCTCGTTATGCTTTAGTGAGTTCGCGTGATTTTTAGTCACTAAGTGCATTGGTAATTGATCCTTTATTGTCATAGGTGATACTGACGTTCATATTAAATTCATATTTGGCGTTTTCTAAAACCCAGAAGCCAGCGGAATATCCGAACAAATGTCCAAAAACATTTGCAGCCTCACGTCTGTCATAAAATTTAACAGGGACTTGCAGCCTGGTTTTCACGGACGTAAGACCACAGTTTCTAGGTGATGCTATCTTTGATCTTTTACGGCGTCGATACTCTGATAATGAGTCGAAATAGTATTCTTCTTCAATGACAAACTTGTGCCAAATTTCCGTCATTTCGTCTGTGAAATCTTCATCCCATCCGATAGTCAAAAATACACCTTTGTGCTTCAGTACGCGATTGACTTCGGCTAATTCTTTGTATGCCTGCTCGCGGTCCCAGATCCGGGATGGAAATCCCCAGCTACTAACAACTAAGTCTACAGACTCGTCATCAAGGGGTATTTGGTCAATGGAACCCAATATCGGCTCAACCATAGGTGTACCACTATGAAAGCGACGCTTAATGAAGTCGATCATCTCTCGACTCGCATCGAGGGCGATTACATGTTCAAGAGAGGGGAGCTTCTCATACATTTCAAAAATAAAACGGCCTGTTCCCGCGCCCAAATCAAGAACCTTCTTCGGTTCATTTAAGACAACTAGCGACAAAGCCAAATCAAACGCCACACTCTCGGGATCTTCAGCCTTCGAAAAATTGTCATAAATCTCTGGTGACCAATACCACTTGTTCGTTTCGTCTATAATCATTCCATTTTCGAGCCATCCTGCTTTTGCGATCAACTCGTTATCCTTACGTTTCTCGGGATCGCGAATGGAATAGAGCGCTGAAGTCAACGCCGATAAAACGTGTGGATCTTGTTCTTTTTCCAACGCTTTCTCGATGGGCTCGATGGATTTGTAGTCGCCGATCGAGGCCAAACCCTTTGCAGCGAGAGCGCGCGTGCGGAAATATCCGGCACTCAGGATATGTTCCTCTAGCAGAGTTCGAGAATCTGGATGGGCGATTTGGCCTAAAGCTTCAACAACTCTATGCGCCACTGAACTGCCATAATGAACGTCACCATCGTGAAGTTCCATTAGAGCGCGCAATATGTTCCGGTCACGCTGACGAAAACGTTCAAGGAGCCAAATGACGTTGTGAAGTTTCCGACCAGTCAGGGTTTTAAGACCCTCGAGGCAGGAATGAATTATTTTTTTTAGATTGGCCTGATTGACAGCCCGGAGTAAACCTATGGTGGCAGGTCGGGACCCCAAATTCTCTAAACAGTAATCAACGTTCTGCCACTCGGATCCACGCAATGTTCGCTTCAGAATTTCAAGCGCTTCTCCCCGATTGAGCTGCTGGAGCGATTGTGCTGCACACCACCATGCATCGTAACGCTCACAACGACGGCACTGCTCCTGAAGGAATTCGATAATCGCATCATCATCTCTTCCCAAAAGCCCAAGAGCCCATGCAATTCCTTCGCTTTGATAAAAGTTTTCGGAATACTGTCGAAGTATACCGATAATGTGAGTTGAATCTAGCCGCTGAAGCAAATATCCAAGGTTCCAATCGTACCATTGACGAGGCATGGTTTTTTGGGCAAGCATCAGGGGCCCATATATCTGAGGTTCGTCGTAGATTTGAGATGCAACCCGAGACGCTAAGTCGTCATCAAGTTCTCGCTCAACCAAGACACTGAAGTCCTGTTCGTGTAGCCTTTTAATGATAAGAGCAGCTACGAGGTCGTTTCCTTTCTCGAGCAACTCAGACAGCTTGGTCAACCCCTCTTCGAAAGAAGTATAAGCGTGAACGGGATGTTGGGCAATCCACTGCGACGAAGAAACCTGTTTCTCATCCACGTAGATTATAAGCTTCTTGATAGCGACAGCATAGCCAATTTCGAAACAGGTGCCAAAACCATATGGATTCGTCTCGTTAAGGTAAGCAAACAGAATGTCGCACTCGTCAATCCATTTCCGTTCGATCCGAGCCATCTCCTCGTATGACATTTCGGAGACTGTCCGCGGGTCAAAAAAGCTGTGATCCGGGAATCGCTCCATAATTTTAGATTGCCATTCGGTGCGAGTATCTCCTGAT
>JAJSZT010000133.1 GCA_030272815.1 Deltaproteobacteria bacterium | reverse complement strand
AAAAAAGAACTTATAGAAGCCTGTTTTGAACCGAAAAAAGGCAAAATAAGCTGTGAGATTATATCTTTTTTAAAAAAAGATATAATATGGAAACAAAGTAATCTTCTTTCTGACCCGCCCGGCTCAGGCTTTAACATTATATTTTTAAGAAACAACCTGCTTACCTATTATCAGGAGCCAGAGAAAACAACTGCCTTTAAAAAAATAATCCACAGCCTTTCTCCTTCTGGATTACTATCCATTGGATCACATGAAAAATTGCCGTTTCAGACAGACAAGCTAAAACCTATTGAGCCCTATTCTTTTGTATTCAAAAAACTATTTTAACAGAAGAAAAAACAAAGCCAAAGGATATATGCCTTATCCTGTAGGCCAAAGGGGACGTGTAGGCCAAAGTGTCAATTCTTGAATTCTTCCATATGATGCATCTTCATGTTAGCGCATCGTCCATCATCACTATCTATACCCCAAGCTTGATAGAAACTGTAAACGCCGCGACCCTGCCCGTCTAAGGTATGGTGTTGTTATGTGTTGTCATAATGTTCGTAGCAGATTAGATATGGAAATCTATATATTTCGTTTCTGGTCAGAATTGCAGATTCATAGCAGAGACTTGTGTCGGGCACTTTGAGGTGATGAGTGGAGAAGGATGACAGGAATCGATGGCCCGGAAAGTTGCTTTATTAGTGGAAATGGACAGATGAGATCTTTGTTCCCCAGATCCTGATCCTTCGGTTGCAAAATGATGAGATCTATACTCCCAGATTCTATTTCTGGAATGCAGAAGTATAGCAGATATGTTGTTGAAAAATAACCATAAATTTCTGACATTATATAATGTAATGGGCAGGGCCATTTCAGACCCTGCCTGAATAATTATGAACTCCTAATTTACTCCATTTTACCGTACTGTGGCTCCATCTTGGATAACGCTGTCATCCGGGATGCTGACATTGTTCTTAACTGTAACGAAATTCCCTATTTGAACTCTATCGCCTATCTGAACATTTTGTCCGATTTGACAATCCGATCCTATCGTTGTATCGGATCCAATTTGTGTGTTTTTCTTCACTATGGTTCGATCACCAATAGAGGTTCTGTCCCCAATTTGGACAAAATCTTGGACAGTTACACCCTCACCAAGCAAAACCTGGTAACCTACGATGACATAGTCGCTGACCAAAGCAGCATCGCCAATGGTTGTCTCGTCTCCAATAATTGTCGCACTTCCAACGGTAACATTTATATCAATGGTGACATCCATGCCAATCGTAGCATCGTCTTTGATCCAAGTGCTGCCACCAATTATCGAATTTGCACCCACACTCGTTCCGGTATCAATCGTGACGCTTGAACCAAGCTCAACAAAATCGCCGATAACCGCCTCACTTTCAACTGATGTACTATCGCCAATAGTTACTCCATAGCCAATTACTGCATCATCTGCTATGTTTGAATTAGGAGAAACACAGGCGTCGCCATAACCGTCTCCGTTGACATCTGCCTGGTCGGGATTAAAGACCATCGGGCAGTTGTCGTCCACATCCAGTACTCCATCATTATCATCATCTAAATCGCAGACGTCTCCTTCTCCATCTCCGTCATTATCGGCTTGGCAGATGTTAGCCACCATTGGGCAGTTATCAACATTGTCAAAAACACCATCGCCGTCTGTATCAGAACTCCTGATTTTGATGGAAATGGAATGAATCCTATGTTGTGGTGCAAGAAACTCTGCGGAGCTACCGACCCCAAGGATATAGCTACCAGATCCGTTTGTATAATAATGAGGAGTGCCTTCGATAGCATCAGTGTGATAGGGAATGATGGCGGGTCCATCCCAGGACCATCCAATATAGTCACCAGATTGAAAAGAAATCTCTTCAGCTTCCGGCACATCGAAGGTCTGTACGCCAGTAGTTGTTGCAGTATAGTAATTTTCCCCTACAACTTCAAAGGTTGATCCGCCAGTGTTTCTAAGAACTTGCAGGTATATAGACCCAGTCCGTTTTGCATACAATGACCAAGAATCAATTTTTCCATTACCCGTGAATTGGAAACCCGTATCTACGATCGTAAATGACGTCCAATTATCCACTAAAGGTCGGTCGATAAGGTCGTTACCGATAATGTCATCGTCGGCATCGCACACGTCGCCACGTTGATCTAAGTCGCTGTCGATCTGGTCAGGGTTAGCGTCGCAGGGACAATTGTCACAGACATCGCCGAGCCCATCTCCATCAGTATCCGTTTGGTCTGAATTGGGTGCGACCGGACAGTTATCACTTGCATCCAGTACTCCATCATTGTCATCATCGGCATCGCACGCGTCTCCCTCGCCATCATCGTCAGAATCTTTTTGGCAGATGTTAGCAACCATTGGGCAATTGTCACAGACATCGCCAAACCAATCTCCATCGGTATCGGTCTGGTCTGAATTGGGTGTGGCTGTGCAGTTATCAACATAGTCAAAAACACCGTCTCCATCTTCATCAGCTTCACTCTTGATTTTGATGGAAATGGAATGAATCCTATGTTGTGGTGCAAGAAACTCTGCGGAGCTACCGACCCCAAGGATATAGCTACCAGATCCGTTTGTATAATAATGAGGAGTGCCTTCGATAGCATCAGTGTGATAGGGAATGATGGCGGGTCCATCCCAGGACCATCCAATATAGTCACCAGATTGAAAAGAAATCTCTTCAGCTTCCGGCACATCGAAGGTCTGTACGCCAGTAGTTGTTGCAGTATAGTAATTTTCCCCTACAACTTCAAAGGTTGATCCGCCAGTGTTTCTAAGAACTTGCAGGTATATAGACCCAGTCCGTTTTGCATACAATGACCAAGAATCAATTTTTCCATTACCCGTGAATTGGAAACCCGTATCTACGATCGTAAATGACGTCCAATTATCCACTAAAGGTCGGTCGATAAGGTCGTTACCGATAATGTCATCGTCGGCATCGCACACGTCGCCACGTTGATCTAAGTCGCTGTCGATCTGGTCAGGGTTAGCGTCGCAGGGACAATTGTCACAGACATCGCCAAACCCATCTCCATCGGTATCGGTTTGGTCTGAATTTGGTGCGGTTGGACAGTTGTCATCATAGTCTCGGATGCCGTCTCCGTCTGTGTCCTTTGATAATTGCCAAAGGAAATAAGGATAGCTATCCCCTTCGTCGATAGTCCAGATATTATCGAAGTTCCAAGAAGATATGGGTTCGGTAGTACCGTAATAAAAAACTGAAGGGTTAGTTACACCCATGCAATCGCCACTACTGCCACAGTTCAAACCCACACAATTATTTAGATTAGATGTGGAAATATCCCAGTATGAATTAACAATAATAGTTTCTGATGCACTACCAACTAGCCCACCGACACAGGTGCCAACTCCACTCTCAACAACAGCAGCAGCAAAAGAATCACTAACGGTACAGACCTGCTGTGTGTTCCCTACTAAACCTCCACAATCTCGATTGGGGCAATAAACTTTCCCTACTGAATAAGAATCTTTAATAGTACCAGCTAGGCATATACCAACCAACCCTCCACTATACGCACCGCCATTCAAAGTTCCACTAAAATATGAATCGGCTAAAGTGCTAGTGTGAAGGATGCTTATTATTCCACCAACTCTTCCCCAAACACTTGAAGTTGACACTGAGC
>JAJSZT010000132.1 GCA_030272815.1 Deltaproteobacteria bacterium | reverse complement strand
TTGATTTTAAATGCTATTTTATAATTCTAAAACCATGAATCACAAGGTGCGGAATGTGAGTTATAAACTTCCGTTTTGATATTTTATGTGCAACATAGAATACAAATGATGTCAGGAGGAATCGGAGGACAGTTATATATTATTGCCTTTTTTTCAGGAATTAGGCATACTGTCCTTGGAATTAATTTCTTATTGACGCAAAGAAGTATTTTTTATTATATTACATTTTATGTGGATTTCATAAATTAAGAGGATAATACTTTTTATGACTAACAAAATCGAAAGTTCCTTTTCAACAGGCACGCTTCCAAGTTATAAGAACCCGCCTGTTAACGAAGTTGTTTGTGGGTTGCGATTTGATACTCCCGATAAACTTCGAATTCCACATATCGGTTTGCTTTGGGATAAATTTCGAGCTGATTATCCGATTATTCAACATGCCCCACCGATAGCATCAGCTAAAGGTGAAATTCTGGTAGATCAGGCAACCGGTATGCCATTGCCAAGAGTATGGTTTATAAACAAATCGGAGGATCAATTGGTGCAATTTCAGATTGACCGATTTTATTTCAATTGGCGACGTAGACAAAGCGATTACCCAAAATATGATCACGTCATCAAGAATTTTGAGAGTGTGCTGAATACTATCGTAAATTTTTTTAGCGAATTTGAGTTAGGCGAGCTTAATCCAATCGAATATGAACTTAGCTATATAAACCATATTCCAAAGGGACAGGGATGGGATACGATTGATGACCTTCCGAAAATATTTTCGGATTTTGTTTGGACGCAAACAAAGGAGCGTTTTTTACCCAATCCTGAAAAAGTCGCTTGGCAGACAGAATTTCCTTTGCCGGAAAAAAAGGGGCATCTGATCATCAACTTCAAACAAGCTATACAAAAAGAAGACAAAGTTCCTTTGCTTGTTCTCGAATTAAAGACGAGAGGATTTGATGAATCAGCGACAAAAGATAGAATGCGTGAATGGTTTGACTTGGCACATGAATGGATAGTCCGAGGTTTTACTGATCTAACAACCTCTGAAATTCAAGAAATATGGGAGCAGGAAGAAAATGCCTGATCTGAATTTACAGGATAAGGAAGCACAAGAACTCGCTATAATATATGGAAACCAATTTCTTAGAGACGACTCCCCAATTAGTGACCCATATATTGGAACATTGTCTTTGTTGCAAAAACCTCGAACAGTTCCTAAATCCAAATTTTGGATTCCGCCATCCAGAGCCCGGAAAGATCAAAATTCCCTCATAAGTGATTGGCCTGAGAACGAAGATCCCTTTACACAAACGGATTTACTTAATAACGAAGAGGATCAGGTACAAGAATTAATTTTCCAGATTAGAAAATCACTCTCTATTACCAATCACGAAAGTTTGGCCAATAGACTTCTCACTTTGTTTAATGACGCAAAGGAAGAGGATTCTGCCAGTCTTGGTATATCGGTCGGGTCACTTCACAATTTTTATAATTTTTTTCGATTACATACTAATCTGAAGTGCCCGACTATTTCATTAACGCCTGACTATAACATCTACGCTTCATGGAGAGGCGAACAGAATCGAGTGTTCAGCGTGCATTTCCTACCAAATTGGGATGCCCGTTTTGTGATATTCAAACCGAACAATAAACATCCAGAACGCAAAATTAGGCTTTTCGGCACAGCAACAACTGATATTCTCATAAAAACAGTCGAATCCAGCGGTGTATGGGATTGGATCTCAGAATGAAAGGGGATACGATACCTGACAATAATCACATTGCGCGGCTCTGCTTCCCTAAACATGTTGACAATGAACAAATTCAGGCCACTGCTTTCATGTTGAGAGCATCGGATGACGGAAGATTATCTGTAAATTGGTTGGAATTTCTCAACTGCCCAAGTAGGGAGAGTGAAATTGAAGAAATGCAAAAAGTATACTGTGCAAAATTAAATGTAAAACCACGTGCAAAGATTGCTGTTCTAAACGTTGGTGATGTACGCAACAAAGTTCTAACAGAAAGCCAAGATGGTCGAAACCTTGAAGTCCTCCATAACCCCTCAATAAATGATCCATCGCACAGCGGAATATATAACTTGAAACAAGATGACGAACTGATTGCTGAGCTGATTCTTGAAACAGTCCGTGACTCTTACTCCGCTCGTAAATAAAAGTCAGAAGGGTTGAATCTTAGAACAAATCGACCGCAAGTTGGACAGAACTCTCCCCGACGACACCTCACGATGCCGCCCTTGTCGAGCGTACACAAATCGTTCCACCTAACCCATCTTTTCGGTTTAGCCCTCCTCCCAATCAAGTTAAATAGTTAAGAGCATCCCCTTGAGTTCCCGAAAAACATTTTACTTTTGCTCCAGTATTTTGCCCCTCGTACTGATGACCAGCTCTTTTATGGGTATATTCTTCCCTGCTGCCTCCATGCCCTTTTTGACAATCATGGGAAGTCCTGAGCAGCATGGAACTTCCATGACAACTGATAGAACACTTTTTATATCCGCAGTTTTAAAGATATATGCAAACTTTTCTATATATTCCTGAACATCGTCAAATTTCGGGCATCCTATCATAACGACCCTGCCTTTGAGCAAATCCTTATGTAAAGTCGGAATGGCGACACCGCAGCAATCCGCCAGCACAAGAAGATCTGCGCCTTTTAAAAACGGCGCTGTTGCAGGTACCAGCCGTATCTGAATCGGCCAGTGAGAAAGGGCGGATTCACTATTTTCAAAGCCGGCCGGTATGTTTGCTTCCCGGCATGATGAAACCGGTGCAAATGTCTGGATATTAGTCGACGGACACCCGCAGGCCAATACTGGCTGTTGTTTTTGTTTTGCCGCTTCTTTTTCTGCCAGATATTTTTCTACTGCCTCTTCGTCAAACTCCTCGGCTTCACGTTCGACAATTCTGAGGGCGCCATTGGGGCATTCGCCGATACATGCCCCAAGACCGTCACAAAGATTATCCGAAACCATCTTTGCCTTGCCGTCAACAATCTGCAATGATCCTTCTGCGCACCCTGGCACACACTGGCTGCAGCCGTCACACAATTCTTCATCAATTTCTATGATTTTACGTAGTGTTTTCATCTGCTTATCCTTTTTTAGAAGGCTTAGGCGAAAGATTCCCTAAGGGTTCGCTCAAAAATAAATTTACATTTTCAGGGGTTGAGGCGCCCGCATGGCAAGGCGTGAGGAGGGCGAATAGCAGGCTATTTAACCAACGAGCAACGCAGCCATGCGGGATGGATCTACGCATCAAAATGTGAAATTATTTTTTAGCGAGCCCTAAGCACTGCTCGGCAAATTGGCAATATGAAGCGCAGCCGAAATCTATGTTAGGGTTGATAAACCTGTGCCGGCAATTTGAGCATTTGCGGGTAGTATCATCCTTGAAAAATTCTACAGGGTGGCTACATTTCGGACATTTTGTATCAAAAATAGCCTCTGGTTTCCAGTACCGGGTATCTTGACCTGGGCATTTCATGATTTTTACCTATTTTCCTGATTAGTTTTCCCTTAAATTTTTTTAAAGGCTCATTTCCTGTTGTTATGCGCATATTACATATAAAACAGGCTCAATGCCTTGACTTAAATCAAAAAAAGCTGCTATTTTTAACTTATGAAAAACATATTAGAAATAATCGCCGACACATCCCTTTTTAACGGCCTGCCTGAAAACCAGGTAAACGAAATA
>JAJSZT010000131.1 GCA_030272815.1 Deltaproteobacteria bacterium | reverse complement strand
TGAACGTCGAACATCGAACATCCAACGTCGAACATCGAATGATGAAATCGCTTTGCTCCGCCAGTTTATAAATTGGCAGAATACCTTATTCAAAATTCGACGTTGGATGTTCGATGTTCGCATTTTTACTAAATTAGTTGTTTAAGTCAGCGCTTATTTCTATCTTTATCGTCTCTGAATATGTTGCGGCGCTCAATTTCCCGGAATGCTCCGGAATGGAGCGGAATACGCACGTTACTCTTTATTAAATTCTCCAACTGATTTAAGTGCTTGTTGGTAAAGTGTGTGGCTAATTCTAAACATAGCTCGATTTTGAAGGATATCAAGGACTTGACGCAAATTATTAATTTTCCCAACTCGTTTGCCCCAGACGAGTATGCCGATTGTCCCTAAAACCCTCAAACCTAATTGTTTTGCGATCCGCCTTGCATCTTTTTCATCCAAAAGAACGACATCTGCTTTTAACTCATCAGCCAGTGCTATTGCTTCTGACTCTCCTTCATCCAGCTCCATCTTAAGGATTGTGGATATGTCCTGATTTTTCAAATCGTGAACATTGATCCAATCGGCTTTAGAAACCTGATGTGATCCTGGGCGGTCTCCACCTTGCTCTACAACTTCTTTCCACACAGCAGGGGGAATCAACAGCTTGCCGGAAAATTGCTCTTGAATAAGGTGTAAGTAACCAATGCTGCTCAAACCAATAAGTACTGAAGCATCAGCAACTACGATCAAGACAATTCCTCCAATGTTTGGAGATCATCTTCAAGATCATTAACATCATAGCGACGTACAACGCCCTCTGTGCCTAATAAATCATGAAAATCCCAACGTGTCATTCCTGCAAATTGCCGAGCTTTACCGAAATTAAGCAACCCTTTTATATAAAGACGGACAGCAAGCTCTCTTTTTAATCTTGTCGGTATTTCTTTAGGTGGAAGTTTTATAGCATGGATCAATTCTTCTGGGATATCTATTAAAACCTGCAAAACTTTTTCTCCTTTGGATTAATTTATTGTTTAAATATTTATAGTAACTTCTCAATAAGTTCGGGTGGAGTTTATCCGTAAGGATTTTATAAAAGGCTTACGCCTAAACTCCATAAGGCCATACGACATTCTCATTCGATCAAGGTCGTAATCGGGTTGTGAGCGCCCGAACTTATTGAGAAGCTACTATTTATATATGTAATTATTTGTATTATCAAGCAATAATTTTAAATAAAAACTGAGTTTGTTAGATTCGATTTTGGAATTAACCCGACATCATTAAAAAAACGTAGTTGTTCATAATATTCATGTCAACTTCAGAAGACCATACATCATCTGGTCAAATATTATTGTAACTACTCAGGTGGATAGGCTGAAGGCTGAAGACTGTTAGGAAAAAGCGCATTTTGAAGCCATGTTTGGTGCAAGAATCAGATGTTTCCGCTAAAGTACGGCAATCGTGCTCTTCTGACACCTTCAGCCTTCTACCTTCCACCTTCAGTCTTCCACCTTCTACCTTCCACCTTCATCATTACCCAAAAATCATACATAGCACAATACTGGCACAATAAATGCTTCAATAAATTCTTACCGACTAAAAGATAACAGTAAACCTGCTGTTCGGAACAATTAAACCTAAATTAGTGTATGGACGAAAACTTAAAACATCTGAAATTATAGTCAGTTGGATGCTATTCTCAAATCGAAGATTTTTAGCAGTTAGCTTTTAGCAATTAGCTATTAGCTTAAAAAATCAAACAGATAACACATTCAGCTAAGAGCTAACAGCTAATGGCTAATAGCTTTTTTACAAATCTTCACATCGGTAAATAAGCTGAAACTATTGCCGGCATTAAAAAAAATACTTTTCGGACAGGCACTAAATTGAACGATTTTTTACGGGTAATGAGAGACCCTTATGAATATTCTGATTGTTGATAATAATGCTGTATGGCTCGAAACTCTTAAGAGAGGGTTGAATATAAGTGGACACGAAGTTATGGAAGCCATGAGCGCAAACGAAGCTCTGATGACTTTAAGTAATCCAAATACGCCCGCTATTGATCTTGTTCTAACAGACTATGTTATGGCTCAAATGAATGGAATAGAACTGCTAAAAGAAATACGCATGAACTATGAGTATTTGCCGGTAATTATTATGACAGAATACGCTGAAAACAGCCTGTTAATTGAAGCTTTCCGTAACCATTGTAATGGGTTTATGGAAAAATCCTCTACTCTTGAGCAATTTATGCAGGAAATTAACAGGGTAATGAAAAAAACCAAAATGGACTATGCCAAAATGGCATTGGGCCTGTAACTGTTTGAAAAAAATAGCCTTATTTGTGAGCCGTGCCAAAATGGCATTTGGCATACTGGCAACTCTAATTCCAAGCCGCTTTCGCCAGAAAAATCTCTTGCTGCCTAATACAGTGAAATTACATGACTTTTTATTAATGCCCCGAAGATAGCGCACTATGGCATACATTGTGCTTTAATTAATTTTAAATTGTCAAGGGATAGAACAACAAAATAGTAAACCAACAAAAAAGAAAGGAGAAAGGGCAAATGGAAAAATTAATGCGATTTTTCAAGAAGGATGAAGAGGGTGTTACGGCAATTGAGTATTCTCTTATTGCGGCGCTTATTGCAGTAGTCATTATACTTATGGTTACGATAGTAGGTGAGAATGTAAACGAGGTATTTAATAATGTGGCTACGCATCTAGACAATGCCTTGAATTAAGTAGTTGATTTTTGTAGATTGGGTTGAGGCACGAAACCTAATAAAATTGAGGGGCTCAACCCAACCTGCAAGAAATCGAGGTTTCCGTTCAGGCTCATAGATAGCGCCTGAACTGAAACTATCCAAAATTGTCATTTCGAGCGGAGCGAGAAATCTTATCGCACTGACAATACGTGAGTTTAAAGATTTCTCCCTTCGGTCGAAATGAAAAAAAGAGGAGTTTTCGTTCAGGCATCAGATAATAACAGCCTAAAGATAGGAATAAATCATGAAAACTGAAATTGATCTTTATTTAATCATATTTTTAAGCGCTGTTTTGATCGCTGCGTCGGTCAATGATCTGCGGTTTCAAAAGATTCCAAACCTGCTTACCTATCCGGCCATGGCTATGGCAGTTGGCTGTCATGTTGTGATGAACGGCCTGAATGGTTTGCTCTTTAGCACAGCAGGTCTTGCCTTGGGCATCGTCATCCTTATTATCCCTTACCTGATGGGAGGAATGGGAGCAGGAGATGCCAAGCTCATGGGCGCTGTCGGCGCTATACTCGGCGCCAGAGAAGTATTCATTGCCTTTTTGTTTACCGCCATTATAGGCGGAGTTTACGCGCTGATACTATTTTTAATAAAGCGTCAACATTTTAAGGGTTTTTTTACAAGACAGGCAGCAACACTGAAAACATTTATATTCACAAAACAATTCATTCCAATCCCCGGAGACAGTAATGAGAAAAAACCAAAGCTCTGCTATGGCATAGCCATCGCCATTGGAACGCTGTTTTCGGTCTTTTTAGAATTTTCGGGATTCTACACGTTCCCGATCTGATCAATATACTTAATAAAAATATACAAAAAGGTTGCAATCTATTAATTTTATGTCAAATTAGCAGAGGTGGGTCAATTCTGATTAGCGTTGAAGTTAAAAGTTACTTCCGGCAAAAATGCTGCAAAGCGAAATACAATAGTTTTTTACGAGATCGTAAAATTAAGCTTGACAAATTAAATTGAATGTTTCAAATG
>JAJSZT010000130.1 GCA_030272815.1 Deltaproteobacteria bacterium | reverse complement strand
GCTGGCGCGTTGCCCGATGAATGTCAATGCCATCGGCAGCCAGCGCAGTTATATCATGGATAAGCGAGGTGAGGGTGTGCCGATCATCATCACCGAAAGCGAAAAACTGTCAGGGCGTAAGCCGGAATATCAGTTGATAGATGATGCGGAGCTGAAATTAACCATTTTTGCTGCAAAGCCCCCCAATGAAGTATAGAGTATAGGGGTCAGGTTTACGTTTTCCCCTTGTCCCGGCCATTGTAGCAATGTATCGCCCTTTGCTATCACGATTGTTGTATTTGAAAATTGTATCGACCAGTCCGTTATGTAATTTCCCGAATGCTTGAACATAGCATTTGCTCAACCACCGATAGTACTTCTCCATACTCTTCATATTCTGCCTGAACACTATCCCGATAAGCTCGTCGATATACTCATCTGCATCATCATCAAAAAAATGTGTCAGGTCGGCAGGCGGGCCGCATGGAATCGGTTGATATTCCTGAACGAACACGTAAGTTCCCGGCAGAGAACGGAGAAAACGAAAACGCTCCACATCTTCGGCCAGACTGGTATTGTATCCATACATGCAGATAAATTCAACATTATCCCCGGGAGTAAAACCAAGTATCTGATACTTGCGGCGGACGAGGTCCAGGTTCCGAGTGTCATTGAGACTGAAATGGTAGACGCGTCTGGTAAACTTGAGATTAGAACAGTAAATTCGCCGGATGATTCGCGCCTTTTCCTTGTCCAGCATGCGAAGATCAAGAGTCTGGGTAAAATTGACCTGCAGGTTGCGCTGCGCCATTTCTTCCAGGAAATTGCCTGCATTGGGATGGGACAGGATATTGTCATCAAGCAGTATGAGCTTGCGGAGACCATCCTCGAGCAAGGTATCGAGTCGGCAGGCGGCTGTCCACGTCCAGAAGCAGAATGGCGCCGCGGGGTATTCGAGTTCGACGTTTTTCTTTGGGCTTCCTGGCGACAACGGGAATGGTCAAACGCCTTTTTTGTGCAAAAGCTGTCAGGCCGGTTCAATAACAGCAGGCCTGGCATATTGAGCGGTGTTCCCGATCCTGGAAAGGCATCAATCATGTGGCGGGCAACATCAAGGATCGGCAGTGCAGCTCGACGCTGCCAGGATCGCAGTTGCGACCACTCCTTTCTGAAATCACAATTTCTCTCCATCCAGCAGCCTGTCTCTATGCTGATGTATTTCCTGAACGACTTGCTCAGACGCCCCATGGTCCATTTTGCCGGAAAGCGCGATTTCAGAACCCCCTTGTAATGAAGTCGCGTTAAAAAGGCCACTGGATCTGTGACAAGTGCTTCCTTGTTGAATAGCGAATGAAACCGGGTTACACGAAAAAAGGGATCCGTAAAATTAAAATCATCTGTCTGGTCGTGATGCTTCAATTCTGCGCCGTAGGCAAGCAGGAAGCAGCGTGAATTGCCCGTACCCAATGCGGGTTTGCGAATCGGGAGAGCCGGCGGCAACAAATGGCAATCCTTTTGCGTCAATCTCTTGACCTGCCCCTTTCCGTCAATCCGGATGCCGCTGCCCAAAAGTGGTGGCGCGTCCGAGAGGCTATCGATCAGGTGGTGAGTCGAAAGGATGAATTCAAGTTGCAAGGGGATATCGGGATTCCTGCACAATCGCCCCAGAGCATAAGGAAGTTCACGTAAGAAGCTATCGCCCGCGCAGGCTACAGCCATCAATTGCAACAGTTCCTGGTTGTTAGGACTTAGGGACGTCCATTGGAATATTGGTTGACAACCGATCGGGATTATTCTATAGAAATTCTATGCCAAGAAAAGCCCGCATAGACGCCCCCGGCGCGTTACATCATATAATAGTAAGGGGAATCGAACGTCAAAAGATATTTTATGATGAAAGAGATCGTGATAATTTTTTAAAAAGGCTTGGTATTATTTTAACTGATAGCAAAACCCCTTGTTTTGCATGGGCTTTAATACCAAACCACTCGCATTTGTTGTTGCGAACGGGAGTCGTGCCTATAGCCACTGTGATGCGGCGGCTTTTGACCGGATACGCAGTCAGTTTTAACCGTCGTCATCGACGTCATGGGCAGTTATTTCAAAATCGTTATAAATCCATTTTGTGTCAGGAAGATCAGTATTTATTAGAGTTGGTGCGCTACATTCACCTTAATCCCCTAAGAGCCGGGCTCGTATCCGATTTAAAGGAATTAGATAAGTACCCGTATTGCGGACATAGCGTGATAATGGGGAAAAAGAAGTATGATTGGCAGGATACGGATTACATCCTGAAATTTTATGACAGCAAATATTCAATTGCCCGCAGGCGTTACCGTGAGTATGTCAAGAAGGGAATTCCCGAGGGGCGAAGACCTGATTTAGCGGGAGGTGGTTTGATTCGCAGTGCTGGTGGTTGGTCAGCAGTCAAAGCATTGCGAAAAGGTGCTGCTCGAATGAAGGGTGATGAACGTATCCTGGGTGATGGGAATTTTGTTGAAAAAGTATTAAATGAGGCTTGTGAAAGCTTGGAGCGTAAGTACAAGCTTGAGGCACAGGGATGCAATTTTGAATGGTTGGTTAAGCATGTGGCTATGGTGCTTAATATTGAGATAGAGGATGTTTTAGCTCGTGGTAAATATAAGAAAACTATAAAAGCCCGCGGTTTACTGTGCTATTGGGGAACGCGGGAGTTAGGGATGACGACCGTAGAGCTGGCCAAAAAACTAAATTTAGCTCAGCCCACTATAAGCCAATCAGCTATGCGAGGGCGAAAGATAGCCGTAGAAGAAGGATTGAAACTATTGGAACAAAACAAATAATATTCCAATGGACATCCCGCTTCGTCCCCCTTCAAAAAGTGCGAGACATTTTGATCTCTTTATGTTAGGAAAAAATAGAGTTCCTCTAACATCAGGAGATTGTTATGGAAAAAGATTGCTACAAAAAGATTATCGCTGAAGTTAGCAAAAATTAGCTCAAAAAATTATCAATCATCAACATTGAAGCTATGCTGTCCAGAAAAAGCATCCCTTTTCTTGAAAGTGCGCAGCGGTTTTCAGGCATAATCTGGTGTATATATCCGTCTTCCTCAAGCTGCTTTATCTTCTCTGCAAATATTTGGCGAAAATTTATACCAAGGTTTTCATCAATAGCATCAATGTCTATCCCGTCAGTCTTCCTCAGCCCAAGATAAACCATCTCCATCATACGCTGCTCTTTGCTTAAAATCTCTTTTTCTTCTATAGGCAGCCTGCCCTCTTTTATATTCTCTATATATTTCTTTACGCTGCGGCAGTTCCAGTAACGCCGGGGTTCTATAAATGAATGAGAGGATGGTCCAAACCCCAGGTATGGCGAGAATGACCAGTACTTTAAATTATGCCTGGATTTTCTGTAAGCATTTTTTGCAAAGTTTGATATTTCATACTGCACATAACCATGAGCAGTTAAATATTCCATCGTTGTTTCAAAAAGCTCGGCTAACAGAGAGCCGGCCACAGGTTTAAACTTGCCTTGCCGACGCTCTCTGTCCAATGGAGTGCCTTTCTCATATGTGAGCATATAGCAGGATAGGTGTTCGGGCTCAAATTCAATAGCTCTTTGCAAATCAGAAAGCCATGTCTTTTTTGTCTGACCCGGAATGCCATAAATAAGATCAATTCCAATATTATCAAACCCTGCTTTTCGTGCCCCTCTTATTGTTAGAGCTGCATCATTACTTGAATGAATTCTGCCAAGAAAATTAAGAAATTCATCATTAAAAGACTGTACGCCTATATTAATACGAT
>JAJSZT010000129.1 GCA_030272815.1 Deltaproteobacteria bacterium | reverse complement strand
CTTCTATTCTAAAATGCTCCCTTCTTTGTATTCTTTCAATGGATTCCGGAAACTTTATGCATATTTCGTTACCGATAATCTCCCCGCCTGATGTTCTGAAGATATACTGAAGATTGTCGTTTCCAATGAATTCAAAGCGCATTTCCCAGACCTCAACGTCAGAAACAGCTTCTTTGAAACCTTCAGTATAATCTATAAAAAAGAAGAGAGCATTTTTTCTATACTGTATGCCGGTAACGATAGTTAATTGTTTGTAATCCGAATCCAAAAGGTGTATTTGGATGAATATTTTATCTTTTCGCAACTGTTCAAAAATATCGAATTTGTTTTTCCCTTGAATCATTTCAGTTTCAATACTTTCCCGCTAAGTAATATTTGTGATATTTGGATAAACCTGGATTTTGTCGTAAGGTAATGGGGTTTACTTTTTTTTCCAGATGGGGTACAAAGCACAAAAAAATATTTACCATATATTCTCTTTTATGTCCATAAAAAATTCAAGAAGTGATTCAATGTTTCCGGTTTATCCGGGTTAGGTAACAAATTGAAAAAATGGAATTTGAACCTGTAATAGGGCTTGAAGTTCATGCCCAGCTAAAGACAGATACGAAAATTTTCTGCAACTGTTCAACATCATTCGGAGCGCCTCCCAATACTCATACCTGCCCTGTTTGTCTGGGCATGCCTGGTATGCTTCCGGTACTTAATAAAAAGGTTGTTGAATACACAATTAAAATGGCTCTGGCAACAAACTGTAAAATCGAGCATGAAAGCAGATTTGCACGCAAAAACTATTTCTATCCCGACCTTCCAAAGGGCTACCAGATTTCCCAGTATGAACTTCCTGTTGCTCAGTTTGGATATATAGATATTGAAGTGGGCGACTATAGTAAAAGAATAGGTATTACAAGAATACATATGGAAGAAGATGCCGGCAAGTTAAGCCATGATCCCGGCAGACCGATTAGTTTTGTCGATTTTAACAGGACAGGCGTACCCCTTATGGAAATCGTAAGCGAGCCGGATATCAGGTCACCGGAAGAAGCAGGGAATTATCTGAGACAGCTAAGGTCGATTGTACGTTACCTTGGCATATGTGACGGCAACATGGAGGAAGGGAGTTTCAGGTGTGATGCAAACGTGTCAGTCAGGCCTATCGGCGCTGAGCAATTCGGAACCCGTGCAGAGCTTAAGAATTTGAACTCATTTAAGCATGTTGAGAAGGCGCTGCATTATGAAATTAACAGACAAAAGGAAATTATTTTTGACGGCGGTAAGGTAGTACAGGAGACAAGGCTATGGGACCCCGTTGCAAACAGGTCAATATCAATGCGCAGCAAAGAGGAGGCTCATGACTACCGGTATTTTCCGGATCCCGACCTTTTGCCTTTGGTTATAGATGAAGACTGGATAGAGGCTGTCAGGGAAACCCTGCCTGAACTTCCGAGTGAAAAAAAGAAACGCTTTATAACTGAATACGGTCTTCCTTCATACGATGCCGATGTTCTGACGGCAAGTCTGGCAACAGCAAACTACTTTGAGGATTGTTTAAAAATATTCCCTGAGTCCAAAACCGTCAGCAACTGGATTATGGGATCGCTGATGGGCCTTTTAAATGCTGAAGGAAAGACCATAGAGCAGTCGCCGATATCATCTCAAAACCTGGCGCAACTGCTTAGGCTTATCAAGGAAGGTGTTATAAGCGGAAAGATTGCAAAAGTTGTTTTTGAAGACATGGCAAAAACAGGAAAGGCGCCCGATAAAATTGTAAAAGAAAAGGGCCTTGTCCAAGTTACTGATATTTCCGCAATAGAAGAAATAATATTAAAGGTTCTTGCAGATAATACCAAAGAGGTTGATGATTACAGGAATGGGAAAACCAAACTTTTGGGTTTTTTTGTGGGGCAGGTTATGAAGAAGACTAAAGGAAAGGCAAATCCAAAGATAGTTAACGATGTTTTGAGGGAAAAGCTGGAAAAATGAATATATTTGAAAATAAATATTTAAGGAAGATCAGTATTGTTATTGTTTTAAGTACGTTATTTTTGTTGATAATGAGCTTTAATTCAAATTCGGCATTTGCGAAACAGTATCGTGTTGCAATTATACCGTTTAAGATAAATGCCGAAAAGGATATGACATTTTTAAAAGATGGCGTGTTTGATATGCTTTCTTCCAGACTTTCCTCTGGAGAAAATGTGGAGATTGTCGGCAGGCAAGAGACTGAGAAGGTCGCAAAAAGTGTTGAAGGTATTTTAAATGAAGGAAAAGCAAGGGAGGTTGGAGCCAAACTTGAAGCAGATTATGTTCTTTTTGGCAGCCTGACAATTTTTGGAGACAGTGTTAGCATTGACTCAAAAATGGTAGATGTTACAGGAGGTAGAGAAACCCTCGCTTTCTATAAGCAGACCAGAGGAATAGGTGAGGTAATTCCTAAAATAAATAATTTTACTGAGGAAATAAATGAAAAGGTGTTCGGCCGGGTTATGCCGTCAAAAGAATTACCGGCAAAGCAACAACTTCAGCCAGTGCAGGCAGACAACATACATGCTCATCCTGAAACGCTTGTGCAGTCTTTTGATGATTATGAAATTGCAGGTGAGAGTAGCGATCTAAATCCGGCATTTATTGTGACTCGCCCTCAAAAATCTTCGAGGGAATTCTGGAAGAGCAGGAATTTCAGGGAACTTATAAATGGTATTGCATTAGGTGATGTTGACTGCGACGGGAAGGTTGAGACAGTAATCATAACTCCTGATTCAGTATATATTTATCGGTTTGAAAATAATCGATTATCAGAAATAATGAAGATAGATGAAGACAAGTATAAAATTTTCATCGGAGTTGATGTCGCAGATATTAATAACAACGGTTATCCTGAAATATTTATAACAAGCCTGAATCCACAAAGAAATGTTATTAATTCAATTGTGTTTGAATACGATGGTAAAAATTATAATAGAATCGCAGATAGCTGCGCCTGGTATTACAGGGTGGCTGAACTTCCAGGCCGTGGAAGCGTCCTGTTTGGTCAGAAGCAAAAAACAGGCGGACCTGATACTTTCTCAAGTGATATATTTGAAATGGCTTGGAACAATACCGAATATGTTCCAGATAGAAAAGTCCTGCCGTCAAACCGTGCAAATTTAATGGGTTTTGCTCTTGGTGATGTTATGAACGATGGTGGAGAAACTGTTGTTGCTTATGACAAGTCTGATTATATAAGAATTATCAATCAGTCGGGCAGGGTTTTATGGACAGGAAATATTCATTACGGGGGCAGCACGCATTATTATGAAATGCCATCATTTGAGCCAGGCTCTGATAATCGCCAATATTATCCAATGAAAATAATTATAACCGACATTGACTCAGACGGAAAATATGAAATTATTGCAGTCAAAAACTATGAATTAACAGGAAGGCTCTTGAAACAGTTAAGAAAATTCAAAGAAGCTCAAATAGAGTCGCTTTCCTGGAACGGCCTGGGGCTCACAACTAACTGGAAAACAGCAAAAATCTCCGGTTATATACGTGATTTTGCTATCGGAGATTTTGACAATGATGGGGAAGATGAAATAGTAGCGGCAGTAATAAGTAAAAGCGGTTCTATTATAGGTACTCGTCCTAAAAGTTCAGTTATTTCTTATGATCTGAAAAAAAAGTGAGAGATTAAAACCTAAATTGTCAAGGATATGCGGGACGTCCATAAATAAGTAAATAACTTGCTACAGTAACTGATAATTATGCTCGTTAGAGATCTTTTCTCCTCTATTTACAGCATATCCTACCCCTGGCTGAGTCATTTCTACTTGTTTTGCCAAATCCGTGCAGCTTATTCCCAA
>JAJSZT010000128.1 GCA_030272815.1 Deltaproteobacteria bacterium | reverse complement strand
ATCTATCCAGATGCCCAGCGTAATGCCGATCAATGTGGGAACGGCCACCGACCAGCCGACAAGGCCGAACATGCCCAGTCCAAACCAGATGCCACTGTCTTTTTCGCGACGAGCTTTTATCTTGCGGACTTCTTTAGCCCCCACCGCTTTGCTTAGTTTTTCCGATCTTCTCTGATACTCATTTTTCATAGGCCTGTTATTTACCCCGGTTTTTTCAATTCCATAAATCGCCGGACAAAATTAGCCTCAAGTTTTGCCAGCGCCGAACGAGATATCTTTTCCCGATCGTCAAGCTCAACAAATTGTTTTTGAATTGTCTGTTTCAACATTCCCAGATCAGGCCCGATCACAGCATTTCTTGTTGAAACCAGAACTTCGCCGTCGCATTTGATCAGAACTCCTTCATCTACAGCGAGAAATTGTTCAACGCCCCGAGCTGGTACAAAAGAAAAGAGTCCCGGAACAAGGGCTGCTGCAAAATCAATGTGACGCGGCAAGAGGCAGAAAGAGCCATTTTCAGCCTCAGCAATCACCTTGATAACCTCTTGGTCAACAAGAATATGTGTTGGAAGTAAGACCTTGAGTTTCATACTTTTTTTGCTTCGCTGATTTTTCCGATCATATAAAGCGATCTCTCCGGATAATCGGAAAATTCATCATTTAGAATGCGCTCACAACCCTCGAGAGCATCTTCCAGATTAACCATTTTCCCCTTATGGCCGGTGAACTGTTCTGTTGTGCAAAATGGCTGTGTCATAAACCGTTCCAATCGCCGGGCACGATACACGATCCGCCTGTCATCCCGGGAAAGTTCTTCTAACCCCAGCATGGCAATGATGTCTTTAAGTTCCTCGTAGGTTGCCAGTGTCTTACGAACCTCCTGTGCCACATGGAAGTGTCTCTTTCCGGCGATAAGGGGCACCAGCATCATGGATCTGGACAGGAGCGGATCAATGGCAGGATAGAGCCCCTGGCTGGCCCTTTTTCGTGATAGCACAATAGAAGCGGAAAGATGACCAAAGGTATGAACTGCCGCAGGGTCCGTAAAATCATCTGCCGGAACATACACGGCCTGAGTAGAGGTAATAGCGCCGGCTGCGGTATTGCATATGCGCTCTTCAAGTTTGGCTAATTCCGTTCCCAGAGTCGGCTGATACCCAAGGCGGGAAGGAACTTGTCCCATAAGCCCGGATACCTCTGATCCTGCCTGGATAAAACGGAAGATGTTGTCGATCAGGAGCAAAACATCCTGCCTGGCATCATCACGAAAGTATTCAGCCATGGTCAAGGCCGCATGGCCAACCAGAAACCTGGCGCCCGGCGGTTCATTCATTTGACCAAACACCATGACAGTGTCGTCCATCACTCCGGCATTCTTCATGTCACGGTAAAGCTCTTCACCCTCCCGGCAGCGTTCACCGATGCCGCAAAAGATGCTTACCCCCTGGTGACGGCCCACGGTGTTATGGATCATTTCCGTAATAATTACGGTCTTGCCAACACCGGCTCCACCGAAGAGTCCGGCCTTTCCTCCCCTCTCCAGGGGGGCCAGGACGTCAATGGCTTTTATGCCGGTTTCAAAAATTTCGGATATGGTTGCCCGCTGATCGATGGGCGCAGGGTTTCGATGAATAGAACGCCATTCCCCCCCCTTTATTTCCCCTTTCCGATCAATGGGTTCTCCGAACACATTGAACATCCTGCCAAGCAGACGCTTCCCTACCGGCACATTCAAATGTTGGCCCGTATCAATGATCAGAGAACCGCGGGCCAATCCCTGGGTCAAAGTCAGTGCGACCCCGCGAACCAGCTCGGAATTAAGATGGGTTTTCACCTCAATGGCTATCCTGCCGTCCTTGCCGGTTCTCAACAGGTTGTGAACAAGAGGGAGTCTTTGCGGAAAATGAGCATCAACCACGCTGCCACGAACAGAAACCACGCTGCCCTGGTTAAATCGATTGAAGTCTTCGTGTTCAGTCATTTTCTCAACAATTCCAGTAAAAAGTTCGGTTTTAACCTTATGATTACTTTGAAAACTTATCCTTCAACTTCCAGAGGAGAAAACTCTATTACAACCTTTCCTGTAATATTTATAAGGATAACTCCTTTTGACAAATGGTGTCAAGAATACCTTTTTTTGCTTTCCAGAGAGGGTGGTGTTTCTTTATGATTTGTTCACCCTTCGGGTTAGTTGGAAACCGATGATCTCTGCTTTCATGTAAAAAATTGAAACGCTTAAATATTTGTGATATGCAAATACAATCTACAACAAAATTGTTCGATCTTGGTGTTATGAAGTTGGCAAGTTATCGAAAACTTTTGACCATTGATGCCAGCCGTAATATATGGGAATTTACTCTACCCTTTGCCGAGCCAAAGTAGTTGTTTCTGATTACGATTTTGAAAGGCGATTTTACTTGATTTTCAAACACCTTTTATTTTAGATTAAATTTGTCACATTGAGTTTATTAAATTTGTGTGCAATTCAACGTTTTTCTTTTCACCTGTTAACCCTTTATCAAGAGGTTATTTCTATGGAGATACCGCTCAAAATGTTCCTACGTTTCTCGTGGCAGCACATTGTTCGTTCTGTTTGGAGTGCAAATATCATTTCGATAAATCAGACTGTATTATTGACCCGGATTTAAAGCGGTTTTGGGTTAGCCTTAGACTTTCTTCTGACAAAGGCCGAAAGCTACCTTCACTCGCGCGAACGGGGTGATTCTGTAATCCAAAGCGTCCTTCTGACGCCGAGTACATGTTGAGAAATGGTTCGGACTCGGTGGAACTTTTTAGGGTTCTTAATGCCAGCCTAAGAGAGGAGGTGGTATCGATGCTTTAGAAGTCTATCCGATTCCAAAGGTGAGCAAGTTACCGCGGGGATTGTCACAAGTCTTCAGGTAGCAATAATGTGGCCATTAACTGACTTATCAGACACTAAAGACAGGAGGGTATTCAAATGAAAGGCAAAGTGAGAAGCAAAAGGAATTTTCTGGTTGTAGTTACCATTGTCTTGGGCATAGCGCTGGCGTCGGTTGGTACCGCATACGCGATTACCAATGGCCAGCCGGACGGGAACGATCATCCGTATGTAGCGCTGCTTGTCTTCGGCGAGGAAACAGATGACGGATTTGTTCCTTACTGGAGATGTAGCGGCTCATTAATTGCCCCGGATGTGATTCTCACGGCAGGACATTGCACTGATGGCGCCACGGGAGTCCGTGTTTGGTTTGATGAAGGGCCAATCCCTTGGGGAACTTGGAATCCGAGCGCAAATCCAACATGCGAAGGAGAAACGGGCTATCCATGCACAGGTGATGCGAAGGGAACCCCTCACACAAACCCGAAATTCCGCAGTGATGAGAACCCTTACGGGGGTGGCAATGGGCTACCAGCTTTCTCGTACCGCGATGTCGGCGTGGTCGTGTTGAATGAGCCGGTGCACATGGACGAATACGGTGAACTGCCCGATCCGGGGATAGTAGATACGCTGAAGAACAAGACTGACGTGGACTTCGTCGGCTATGGCGTACAATATCAAGCTCAAATCCCTGGGAAATGGTTACCTCAACCTCCTCCATACTACCGATGGACAGGACCGAGGGTCCGCATGTATGCCCCGAGCGCGATGGTCTCCGGCAAGTTCGTGCACAGCGACGAGTTTTTAATGCTTTCACTAAATCCCGGGCGGGGTCAAGGCGGAACTTGCTTTGGCGACTCGGGCGGTCCCGATCTCCTGGCTGACACGAACACTGTCCTAGGAGTCAACTCGTATGTGACCAACCACAACTGTGCGGGTGTTGGGTATTCGAGCCGTGTCGACATCCCTGAAGTACTGGAGTGGATCAATAGTTACCTCCAACATGATGTAGCATATTGAAGAAAAGCTAAACAAATAGTACCACCCACACCGTCCTATTAGTCTTTGTGGGTG
>JAJSZT010000127.1 GCA_030272815.1 Deltaproteobacteria bacterium | reverse complement strand
GTATCTCACGCAAAGACGCGAAGGCGCAGAGGGAGAAGAGTTCAAAGCGTAGAAGCTGAAAGGGAAAGATGAGGAAAAAGATGAACTTCGAACATCGAACCTCTAACGTCGAATGTTTTCTTGACCTGAAATGGAAAGGGTTGATAATATAATAACTATAGAGAGCGTTTGTTGAGAAATTAAGTGAAGGTGACGCGGCATCAGAAGAGGGCCAAAGGATGACTGATCTCAGATTGGTTTCCACGCGCAAACACCAGCTAAGACCGCTCGTGGAAGCGGCGTTAGCGAATGAATTACGTCTGATGGAAGCAGGCATTCGCCGAACAGAACAAAGACTCCTGGAATTTGAACAAAAATATCATCTTGGGACTCAGGACTTCATCGCCCGTTATGAAAACGATAAAATGGAAGAGACCATGGATTTTGATGAATGGATTGGGGAGTTCAGGCTGTTGGCACGGTTACGGGAAAAGGCAGATACACTAAAGGATGTCCGGTTTGCGAGTTGAAACCTATTTCCGACAAATCGAAAAAATCATTGAAGCATGTCCTGTTATTCAACTATCAAATGTCACGTATGAGAAACGCGGCACACACGAGGGATTCATTCGCGGAGAACTCTGCGTTGAAGACAGGCTCATCCCCTCGGCGGCACCGGATTTAGCCACTGTTCTTCAAGAGATTGAATCGCTGATACAACTCCCCTAACCAACAGGGGCTCATCCCAGTTAAATAAAAGCGAGATATGGTTTGCATAATGCGACATTTCTTCGTTAGGCAATAAATGCGGCATTTTCCTTGGCAGAGAGAAATAAGTATTATATTTTTTCTTTATGAAAAAGAAAGAAATCATAAAATCCCTCATAAAGGACTTTCATCATAAGCCCCTGCCTGAGTTCAGCCCCAGAGCCATATCCATTCCTCTGAATCTCTGAATAAGATTATTTCCTTCATAGGGGCGAGGAGAAGCGGTAAGGCCTATTTGAATGTGATTTTATAACCGTTTCCGCGGGCGGGATCAAAAACATTATTCAGGTATGCCATGATATCAGCGATCCTTACACTCTAAAGCGCGAAGTAAAAGGCATTACAGCCGCCGCCAAAAAACTTGGACTCAAAAGAGGAACCATTATTACATATGATGAACAGGATACAATATAGGAAAGCGACGTTAGCATCGACATGGTCCCTTTGCCCATTTTTCTTTGTGAAAAATGATGACCTGGTAAAAAGCAAAATCTGCAGCCTGACGCCGCATCACGGGGAAATGGCAGTTGCGCAAAGCTCAAACAATGACTTGACATTAAACATTATGTTTGTTGAACATTATGTGTGACACGCATGTTAATCTTGTCGAGGCCGGTTACATAGGCAGCCATACATGCAAAGCCTTGGCAAAGGCGGGCTATTTGCCTGTGGTTTATGACAGATAATTTTTAAAAATGAGCAAATCTCCTTTTATTACCATACTTACTGCATCGTTTAACAGCGAGGCTACAATAAGAAAAACATTAGAGTCTATCAGAGACCAGAGTTTTCAGGACATGGAGCATATTGTCATCGATGGCGGGTCTCGAGACGAAACGCTTGATATTCTTAAAGAGTTTGAAAACACCTATAATCTTACCTGGATTTCGGAACCGGACAACGGTATCGCTGATGCCATGAATAAAGGGATTGATCTTGCCACGGGTGACTATATTCTTTTTCTTCACTCAGATGATTATTTGGTAAATTCTTCAGCGCTTGAGCGCGCCTCTGAATACCTTATTGTTTGAGGAAGTGCTAAGTTAACGAGTGATAGATTCAATCAGAGCTGCATACTGCCTGGCAATTTCATCCCAATCATAGCGTTCTACAACAAATCGCCTGCCTTCTTTACCCACAGACCGACTCATTTCCGGGTCATCCAGCAGAGAAACAATCTTTTCAGCAAGCTTTTGTACGTTCTTTTGTGGAACAACAAAACCTGTTTTTCCGTCAATAATAATGTCCTTCATGGCGGGAAGGTCGGTGACCACAGTTGCGCATTCACACCCCAGGGCCTCTACCAGCACAAGGCCAAAGCCTTCCCTGTCAACAGAAGGAAACACTACAACATTTGACTCCTGATAAAGAGCTGGCAGAGATTCATTTTTTACCGCTCCTAAAAAACGGACATGATCGCTTATCCCCAATCTTTTAGACTGTGATTGTAAAGTACCTTTTTCCGGACCATCTCCGGCTATACGTAAAGATGTTTGTGGATGTTTTTTCAGAATCAGCGGCAGTGCGTCGATCAGATAACGCAGCCCTTTTTTTTCAACAAGACGTCCGACAAATAAAAGGGAACCCTTGTTTTGTCTTGTTTCTGGTGGGACAAATCGATTTTTCAGGTCGGTTCCCATTGGAATAACATGAACACTTTCATGGTTAGCGCCCAGCCTTGTGACTTCTTTACGCATGCTCCGGCTGACTACGGTCAGAGCATCGGACTTTAATATGACTATCCGTTTTATCCTGTTCATGAGCTTGTCTTGAAGACCGAACAAATCGCTGCCATGCGAAGTGCAAAGTAATGGCGGGACAGATTTGAGAAACAGGCGTGCGAGCAATGGGATCAAACCTTGGGGAATCAACCAATGGGCGTGAATTAAATCGAGCCTTTGGCGATTTAGAAGGCGAATCAGGGCAAAAAATTCGGCAAGAAAAAATAACGGCACCTGCCCATAAAGCCATGGGTTCTGTTTCAGGTTATCTGAAATCCCCCCTTGATAGGCCAGCCTTTCCCACGGCTCAAAAAAATATCGAAACCGTGTTACCTGTAATCCGGCAAGCTTTTCTTCTATGGCAGAGCCAGGATAATGAGGGGCAAGGACATGAATATCATAATGCTTTTTAAGCCGAAGACATAATTCATAAACAAAGGGCGGGTCAGTGTCATCCTTCCATCGGGGGAATGTAGACGTCAATACCAGCAACCGTTTACGACACTTCATTTCTCCCCTTCACTTCTATCAAACCTCATCTGGCAAATCTGCTCCGACACAATACCCATCATGAATATGACCATGGAGGTGGTAAACAAAAGGGCGCTCATGTTAGTAAAGCGGCCCCACATACAAAAGGTATAAAGGTAGTAGAACAATCCGGTAAGAAACGTTAGAAAACTTACCGGAAGAAATATTCTGAAAGGGGAAAATAGCGTACAGATTTTGACGATAATCATAAAAAACCGGATTCCATCTTTGAAAATGTTTATGCCGCTTTTCCCTGATTTGCGCATTTTTGCCTTGATAGGAACATACTTTACCGTCCTTCCGTTTCTCAAAACACTTAGCGTTAAAGTTGTGGGATATGAATATGTGTTGGGAAGAAGATATAGTAAATTATGAGCAATATCCGCCTTAACCGCTCTAAACCCGGAAGTAAGATCTTCAACACGGAACTTTGCAACATATGATGCGAGCCAGTTATATGCTGTGTTGCCGAAAGTACGTCCTAAGGAGGCATGATCTGCTTTCGAACGGGCGCCTACAACCATGTCAAATTCAGGAAAATGTTCAAGCAGTTTTGCTATATCGTCTGGATCATGCTGACCGTCTCCATCCATGAACACCAGAATTTTACTGGAAGCAATTCTTATACCGCTTTTAACGGCAGCGCCGTTGCCGATATTATAGGGATGACTAAAGACTTTGGCTCCGGCATCTCTGGCGACAGCGGCTGTATCGTCTGTTGAGCCGTCATTTATTACAATGACCTCAAAATCAGGATAAATGGCTCTCGTTTTTGAAACCAGATCTCCAATTGTTTGGGCTTCATCATGAGCAGGGATGATCACAGAGACTTTTGTCATATTTATTTGCGTAGCCTTTTCTTGGTTTTTACGTTTTATTTTTGTAAATAATTATTATATACCAATATCAAACTAAATGCCACAGTTAATAACCTAAAGTGAGCGTTTCAAATTGAGCCGGGAATTAAAATATCATAAAAATAGATAGAAATTCAATGGGTTATCAAATATCCTCATGTATTAAGTTTACA
>JAJSZT010000126.1 GCA_030272815.1 Deltaproteobacteria bacterium | reverse complement strand
ATTACATGAGAAACTTTCCGGAATCCGAGAAGTATTGAATGTATTTCCGAAAGGGAAGAAAAAACAATCTACTCAATCAGTTGTTACAAAGATGGATGAAGTTCAGCAACGGCTTTTCGATTTATTTAGAATGGAACAATATTTGTCAAGTTAGGGGGGACAATTGACAGTTCAATATTACTTGTAAAACAAATGGTTATAGAGTTGACTTTTGATAATTCGTAAACTCACGCTAAGTGTGCTTATGAAAATTGAAAGAGAAAATTATGCTCAGGACGCCATTAATGAGTTTTTACAATACCCTTGCGTTTTCCTTTTAGCAGGCTCCGCGCATCGTGTGGCAACTGCCGTTGGGAGCGGTGTTATAATCCAGACAGAACAAAACCACCTCGCAATTCTCACCGCAAAACACATTGCAGAGGAGACCAAGAGGGAAGAGTACCGTCTCGGCTTTTTTAACTGTACTAATCCCATCTCAGACTTTGTTGCGGGGATATTGCTGTGTCCAGATGATGTTGACGTTGGTCTCCTGATTGTAAAAGATACGCTTTCCACCCAAATACGAAACCTTGCGGTTACCCATAATTTAGTACCCGTGGAAGATTATGAAATTGTGGACAAAGACAGCCTTGTTCTCAACGGCTTTCCTGCTGAAATCTCCCTGTACGATCAGAATAAGAATGAACAGGGCTTTACGGTTCTTACCTATTGGTGTGTACCAGAAAATGTGTCTTTCAATGGGAAAGGGAGGTATAGATTGGAGTGGAAAGATGCTAATGTCTGGAGAGAAGATCGGGCTTTTGATTTGCCTTCTCCCGAAGGTATGAGTGGAGGGCCTCTTTGGCGTTTTAGAAAATCCGTTTCAACATCACTTTGGTCGGCACTGGGAACAGGAAAGATTATTGGAATACAATCAGCATGGGATCGAAAGGAGACTGCTATCATTGAGCCTGTTAGCAAATGGAGCAACTGGTTCCACGAGAGCATCGTAACGATTGATAAGTCACTTAGAGAAACCAACCTAAAGCTCTAACCGTACTCTTCCAGCGGAGCGCAAAAAGCCGCGTCCGTTGAAGAGTATGGTTAGGCACTTTAAATTCATCGAGTAAATTCATGGAGAGATTAAACCTCTTTTTCCAAAATTTGTAAATATAATGGATAAAAACAAACCCCTTTTTCATTACACATCAGTAGAAGGTTTTTTGGGTATTGTATCAAGCAAAACTATATGGGCGACGAATATCCTATATCTTAACGATGCAAGCGAATTTAACTATTCAAAGGAACTCCTTCGGAACGAGCTTTTTGAAATTAGAAAGAAAGGTTTCAATATCAATGGGAACATTGAGACTTCAATTGAGCCTAGATTTTTTGAAATTGTTGAGGAGAATATTGATAAGCTGATTCCTTCTCAAAATTTTAGTTTCTTTGTCTGTTCGTTCTCAGAAGAAAAGGATTTATTGAGCCAGTGGCGAGGTTATTGTTCAGAGGGTATTGGATTTAGCCTGGGATTCAGTAAAAAATTACTTATCCAATGCGCTGAACAATCAAAATTCGCATTAAAGCCATGCTTATATGACGAGGAAGCGCAGGCCCAATCAATAAGAGATTTAATTAAGAAGACATCAGATCGATTTAGAACTGAAATAAAGAATTCCTCACAAATAGGGAAAGCTTGGGACACCATGGGGCAAATACTGGCAGTGGACTTCATGCTGGAGTTTATTGCACTTGCCCCTACTTTTAAACACCATAAATTCTGTGAAGAAAAGGAATGGAGAATTGTCGCGAGCCTTCAAATGAACAACGTGAATGAATTGATAAAATTCAGATCAGGGCGATCCATGATTATTCCTTACATTGAAATCTATTTGCCAACAAAAGACAGAAACCTAACTATGGATGAAATCGTCGTTGGACCGACTACTGACGATTTGTTGTCAATGGCATCTGTTGAAATGATATTAAGGGGCAAAGAAATAGAATACAACGAATTAAGCTACTCAACTATTCCTTATAGACCTTGGTGATAACAAAGGAATTGCCTAACATCGTCGTGCAAGGGACGGCGAAAGACCGCGCCGCCCTTGAAGCCTGGTTAGTAGCGAAGGAGGAAACATGAGCGATCCAAAGATACAAACAGTTATCAACCAAGGCATAAAAAAGACGTCAGTAATTCTTACAATAATTTTTACAATCATAACCGCTGGGATCTATTATCCGTGTTGGTTTCTCATAAGACGTGACCAAATCAATACACTTCATTCTGATGAGAAAATAGGTAAGGGTATTTTTATATTTGGAATAGTGGTTTTTTCCATAGCCCTTTTCTTGGCCTTAGTTTCCGGATTCTTAGAAGGTATGGGAGAAGAGCTTGGCCCTGCTGAGTTTTTAGCGATGGCAAAGGGTGTTGATGCCATTAATTCATTGTTGTCATTGGTAGTCGGTATCACACTACTTGTGCAGTGTTTTAAAGTAAGAAGAATTTTTCGGAATCATTTTAATGAGTATCTTGGCAGGAACATCTCATTTTCGGGATTGGCAACGTTCTTTTTCCAAATTTACTATTTGCAGTACAAGATTAACAGATTCAAAAAGCAAAAAAAACTGATAGAAAACAATGATACAGAGAAAATTGGCAATAAAGAGAAGAATGATCAGGAAAAGGCATTATTTTCTTCTAACCACCACCAAAAACAAGACCTCACTTCGAATATTCAGAATATGACTGTAAGAGGAAGGACTACTCAGTTGCAGGAAAGAACTCACCACGAGCCCACAGTTGAGAATAAAGCCACCTCAAACGAAAAGGCCACCCTTGAAATCCTGCGAAACGAAAGCGTATTAACCGCAGACGAATTTGCCAAAAAAATGGCCGTTGTTGAGGCAAGCGAGAAAGCGGCGAGATTCGAAAAGCTACTCTGCTCAACAACTGAACCCCTGATAAACAAAATGTCTGAGTTGAAAAAGGCGGGACTCTTAGATGAACAGGAGTACGAACAGAAGAAACGCGCGGTAATAGAAAAACATAGGGAAGAATTACTATCATTTTTGGAGGATGATGATCGTGCGATGAACATGGAATTCTTTGATTATCGTGATATACTTGATAAGAAAATTAAACTTGGAATAATCGAAACAGAAGAACAGGAAATGGATGAATTATATAGGCTACAAGAAAAGCAACAAGAACTCTTAGAAAACAACCAAATTTACCCTAAATGTTATGCTTTTCGTAAGCAGTTTGACAAAGAATGTTCTGCTTGTGGCCAAGTGTTTAATAAAGAATAGGAGAGGTGAATTCAGGTTGCCAGTGCACCACGTAATGCTTGGCTGTAGACTTCATAAATAACTATGGTGACTATGGTATCACCTTGACACCAGGCATCACCAAGAATTTTTCCAAGAATGGAAGAATCATTATCAATAGAGAAGAATAGAGGATAAATTAGTATAATGTCCCCGAGGTACGAGGGGACATCAAGGTGGTTACCTTAAGGCCCATCCGCTATGTGAACCGCGGCGGTTAAATTGAAAGAAATATAACTTGATCAAGAAAAAATAACCTTAAAGTGATTGAAGAGAATGCATTAAACATCTACACAGATGGATCCTCATATTCTAAACCACGTCGTGGAGGATATGGTATTAGGATAATCTATGTAGATGATCAAGGAAAAGAAAAAATAGAAGATATTCCAATTTTTAAAAGCTTTGCCGGTGCAACAAACAATCAAATGGAACTTCTTGCTTGTGTTACAGCAATTGAAGAATCTAAAAAATCAAAATATTATTCCAAAGTGAGAAAAATAAATATTTTCACCGATTCGATGTATATCTCACAGAATTACAATACTGCTATCTTTCGTTGGTCGGTCAATAAGTGGATGACAAAAGATAATAACCCAGTAGCAAATGCAGAAATTTGGAAAAAACTAGTAAAAGTAATAAAAAAATCCAATAAGAGAATAGATATAAAATGGGTCAAAGGGCATTCAAAGGATGAACATAATCGGAGAGTTGATCAACTTGCAAAACAATCTGCTAAAAGTTCACTAAAAGCTACACCACTAAGTGTTGTTAATGTTAGAA
>JAJSZT010000125.1 GCA_030272815.1 Deltaproteobacteria bacterium | reverse complement strand
TGTCGAGCCAGTTTAACGTTTTTTCTTTATTCTTCCAATCAATCAACTCGTTTATCTTTGGATCGTTGTTTAAATTTGATTGAGTATACTCTATAAACCGCTTTTGAACATCTCTTTTTTTCGGTAAATTGAGATGCAAATAAATCATAGTCGATCCAAGTTTCTCATGACCTAAATGGTTTTTTATCTCGGTTAATGATGCCCCTGACATCAACATGTTCACGGCACAAGAATGTCTGAAGCTATGCACCGGGTTGATAAAGTTTAGTTTTTTTCCTGGAAGACTTTTATTCAAATACTTCTCGCATATTCGATAAATGCCGTGTCGTGTTAACGATTCTTTACGCTGGTTAATAAACAAGCTATCTTCATACAACGGTTTTGGAAGCGGACGATAATTCTTAATGTATTGTTCAACAAGCGTTGCTGTTCTATGCCAAAGTTGCAACTGCCGATACTGGTTGCCTTTTCCCAAAATGGCAAGAGTTCTTTTTTTTGGATCAAAATAGTCAATCTTTAGCGCCGCAAGTTCACTGGCCCGGGCACCCGAGTCATAAAGAAGATGCATAAGCGTATAGTCGCGGAAGCCCTCTTTTATTTTCAGATCAACTGAACCAAAGACTTTGAGGACTTCATCATGCGTCAAAAAGCCGATTAAAGGCTTCTGCCATCGCTTTTGAGGAATATTAAGGAGCATTTCTGCGGTTTTGCGGTATTCCGGATACATTAATCGAATCATCTTTGCCAAAGATTTAAGGGCGGCTAAACGGCTGTTTCTGGTTCTTGGGCAATTTTTTCTCTGCTCTTCAAGATGATTTAGAAAGTCAAATATTAAATCGGTAGTGAGATGTTTGACTTGTATATCTTTGACTGCCTGATTTTGACAGGCCGCTGCAAACTTTAAAAACAAAGTAAAAGACTGGCGATAAGAGTTGATGGTTTCATCGCTTGCCCCTTTTATCCGGGGAAGATACTGATCAAAAAATTGATGGAGACAGGTTGAAAGTTTCATATTTCTTCTTGCCGGCTTATTGCAAAATCGACTAATCCCTGCCGGTGCTCGGCATCGACAACTTTAAGATAAACGGCAGTATATCGATATTTGCGATGTCCCAGATATACTGCCAGTATCGGCAATGCATTCTGGGGCGATTTGCCCTGTTGTTTGATTCTTTTCAGAGTATTTATGGCAAAAGAGTGCCTCAAGCTGTGCGGCCTGGGATTTCCAAACGTTGTGTTGGCGATGATTCGCCTGGGCTGATCAATACCGATATCTTTAACGGCCTGGCCAAATACCTTGTAAATCCTTTTACTTGATAATGTATGGCCGTTTTGTCCGGGCAAAAGATATGGAGTTTGACCCTGGATAAAGGCTTTTCGTACAGCGAGATAATTACCCATTTCACTGATGACAGTCTTAGGTACCGGTATCAATCGATCTTTGCTGAACTTAGTCTTCTCGATATAAATGGTTCCTTCGTTGCCTCGATAATGGCAGGGCTTAAGCCGCAAGGGCTCGCTTATTCTCATGCCGCATCGGGCAAGCAGCAATATGGCCATGTATACGGAATAATCCTTAAAAAAATACATCGGATCTTTTCGGATTGCTCTCTGGATTATTACAAGCAGTTTATCGATTTGATCTGGTGAGAATATAAATGGGATAAAGGCATTCGGTGTATACGAACAAATATCGATTACAGGATTTTCATCTATGATTTGCCGGCGAACGAGGTAATTAAAGAATCCGCGTATAGCCAATAAAATTGCATTAAATGATTGCGGTTTTTCTTTGAACTTCTTTTTGAGTTCAAGGAAAAAGGGAGGTCCCAGGTCATCCGGACCAGCTTTTTTGTCACATACGTATTGATCGAAGCCGCAAAGCTGACCTCTAAGGTTACGATCCGTATAGCCAAGAGATAGGCGATAAGAGATATATTCTTCCATCTGTTGGGCCAGGGAACTTTTAAAGTGTTTCATCAAACAGCTCCTTGCGCATTAACTTTGTGTGGATATGAAGATAACGTTTTGTGGACTGAACGTTGTCATGGCCCATCATCTGTTTGACTTCAAAAATGGATGCGCCGCTTTCCAGCAAATTTTGAGCGTATGTATGTCTGAGCCAGTAAGCTGATGCCGAAGGATTGGCCTTTCGCATGGCAGCCGTGATGTCGTGACTGACTGTTGCCGCAGTGACTGGTTTTACTGGAGCACGAAAGGTTAAAAACAGCTCACGGTGATCACTTTCAGGCCTGCATCCCACAATATATGCGGCAATAGCCTTGATTGTGATTTCGGGCAAAGGAAGCTTGATGGGATTGGCGCTTTTTCGATCCGCAAGACTTATTTCACCCTGAACAAATGAGATATTATCCAGCCGGATCAGACCGATCTCTTTGGGACGAAGGCCCAGCGTATATCCCAAGTGAACCATGGCTGAAGTTCGAAGCTCTTTGCAATTGTCTGTGGACAGCCCTGCAAACAACGCTTTTACTTCATCGGATCGTAAAAACTTCGGTGGCTGGGCTTGCGCGAACATGGGGGCACCGATAATCAAAGGGGCCAAATTCCTTTTTAGAATCTTGCGGTGAAAATACAGGTATCTCAAAAAACCACGCAGGAAAGAGCGGTTGTGTCGACAGGTTGCCGGCATAAAATGAGCGTTAAATTCAGCCAGAAAATTGTCTATCCGCTCAATCTTTACGGCAGCAAGATCAATTTCATATTTTGACAGGTAATCATTGAGCGCAGAGAGAACGTTTCTGGTTTGAACAAGGGACGAACGTTGAATCTGCCTGATTTTTTCATAATAATGCAGATAGGCTTCATAGATCTCAGGCAGCCGAACAAGCGGTTTTTTTATTGGGCCAGGTATCAATTTTTGCTCAAAAAGATACCGGCTAAAGCTTCGCAGGACATTTGCAGCAAAGTATAAGTTGCAATGTTTTTCAAAGCCATTCAACGTGTCATAAGTAAACACTTGTTCCCATGAGACGTTTCGATTGGTTATAAAGTTTTGAAAATGATTTAAAAGACGCTCATGGCGCATTATGCTACCCGAAGCATAATCTGCGGATATCATCCATAACAGGTAATCACTGACGGCTTTTTCTAATCGCTCTACAACAGATAGCGCCTTAACCATGTTCAGTCTCCCTTAAACGATTGGCCGATAAGATTACATATCGTGGCCGGATCATATTTTTCCATTTGCTGCTGAGATTTTAGAAGTCTTAAAGGTTGGTTTACGGGTTTTTCCGGCAGCGAAAGCACCTGAAAAAAATAGCCGTCAAAAGCGATTAAGTCTTTATCAATCAAAGCATTGCGGGCATTCAGGTATTCATCCATGGAAATTCTTAAAAGCGAATAAATTTTATCGTAGCTGTAGTAAGAAACTCCATTTCGATCAGCCGCCAGTAGAAGGAACACGTAAAGCAATAGTTCATAATGGGAAAGACTCTCCCAGAATCCGTCACGTAAAAATCGATGCTTAATAAATGCAAAGCTGCCGGTTATCCTGCGCACTCGATCCGGAGAAAGTATTTTTGTTTTTATCATTTCTTACCTCCATTTTCGGCCACCTTATAACCAAAATTCGACAAAGGCTATCGAGTATCCTTTTGCAAGATTTTGACAAAAACACTTAACACCTTGGAATAACAACAATTTGCCCTTCTAACGCGTCTCTTTTTTTGTTGAAGGGTATGAGCTTATAAGTACCTGGTTTGATATCATAAAAATGTTTTAACGCGTCTCTTTTGCAAGATCGTTTTGAACGGCGTTTTTTATCCCGTTTTTTCTGTAATTCACGGTTTCGATCACAATAATCCGGGTTTTGTTTTCGATAATTTCTATAATATCCTGGATGCCGTTCAATCCACTGTTTATGGCAATCCCTTTGATCGTTTTTGTAATCCGGATCAGATGCTATTTTACTCTGTTTCCATTTATTTTTTCTGACACGTTGGCAGGCTTTTCTGTTGCAGTAATTTTGGTTTTTTATACGAGGATTAGCAGGAACCATTCTTCCGCAATTGGCACATTTAATCATTGGCTTCATGGTATTTTTTACCATAAAGACAAAAGTGTATATTTGGATTATTGCATAAGAATAAGATCTG
>JAJSZT010000124.1 GCA_030272815.1 Deltaproteobacteria bacterium | reverse complement strand
CTCAAGTGACGGGGAGACAAGACCTTCGATCATTATTCCGGCTGTCAGATATCTTCGGATTAACTTCAGAACTCGTTTATCCTTTATCTTTGTGGCCAGTCTGCTCATCAGACGATCATGGTTTACCCTGTCAAAGAATTTTGAAAGATCCATATCGACAATGTGCTTATATCCTGCAAGCAGGTAACTTTTGGCCCTGAGGACAGCATCATGGGCAGACCTTCCCGGCCTGAATCCATAACTGGAATCAGAAAAGGTCGAGTCCCATATCTTTTGCAGAACTTGGGCTATTGCTTGCTGAATCAGACGATCCAGAACTGTGGGAATTCCAAGCAGTCTTACACCACCATCCGGTTTTGGGATTTCTTTCCTTTTAACCGGAAATGGTTTGTAAGTATCGTTTAACAGGTCTTCCCTGATTTTAAGCCAGTGACGTCTGAGGTATCCAGGTAACTGATCAACAGTCATGTTATCAATCCCTGGTGCCCCCTTATTATCACGGACTCGGTTTAATGCTTTAAACATATTTCCCCGTTCAAGGATTATTTCCATGAGCCGGGAACCATCTGTCGGATGTTCGGTAATCAAAGACGCTACAGTTATTTCAGGCAACCGCTGCATTATAACCATAAGTACTATGCTCCTAATAATCACTATCATTTACCCGTACTGTTCAGTCCGGGCACCGTTCGGGCCTTCGCCGGGGTGAGTCCTCCGTGATTTTCACGGCTCGTTTCTCCTGCGGCTACAACGCCCTCTGCTGACTTCTTCCATGCGATCAGAACAGGTTGCCCTGCCCTCAGCCATTTTCTGCCGCACGTGGCATCCCCTGGCACATGGAAGACCTCCCGGGGTAAACACACGTCTTTCAGCACGTAAGCGCCGAGTATACGGACACTGCTTATAATGGATAGAGGACTTAACCTTGTGTTGCAGGCTGGTCCCGCAAGTGCACGCCTAACTCGATTTCTGTTCGTCGCCCCGTGCTTTTGTGTTACTCCGCCTCAGCGGAGCCACTGCCTTCCGAAGCACCGTCACCGGATACCCCGTTGTGATAACACTATGCCCTTCGCCTCCATCTGGCTGGGCTTGGGACTTGCCTTGACTTCCATAATTGGAAATTGTAGGCTCACCCTTAAGACGTGTGCCGTGCCCGGCACACAACCAAACGCTTAACTCAGACGGCTAACACCGGGGCATTTTTAATGTTATTGCAGTCAACAATATTTTGAGTTTTCCGTGGAGGGTTGGCAATTGACTCGCCGCTGGTTAGCTCATCATATTCCTGGCGGCTGCGCCGCCAGGAATCGCGGTGCTGACTTCGTCGAGCACCTTGTGCCGTCGCTACGCGCCGGAACAAGGTACTCGACCGGACACCGTGAACCGCACAAGCAAACTGCGTTTGCTTGCACGGCCCCCGGCGCCGGTCAGCACAGCGATTCCGATATTAATAAAAAGATGAAATCAATTAAAAAAACAGTCGAAAAATATATTCAATCAAATAAAACAATCCTTAATTATTTGCTGACAAAAGAGAAAAATTTTACTTCAGAAAATGAGCATCCTTTAAATATTGAGTTTTATAAAGTTCGCCAAGAGTGTTATCAGGCTTTTATTAAAGATCTTAATGAAATACTAAAAAAAGTTAATGTTTCAATTGAAAAGAAAAGTAAAAAAAGCAAGAAATAGCTTTTTGAAGCTTCCATACAAACAAAAAAATATATAGTGATAGGGACACCCATCACTGAGCGCCCCTCCCACACCACCGGACATACGGATCACGTATCCGGCGATTCGGCTGGTCAAAACAGACACAAATGAACATAATAAACATCTGGCCTGCCTGGCCTTGGGGAACGCAACGCTACCAGCATTTCAGCAACTGCTGCATAATACCAGTAAGAATACGCTCTTTGACAGCCATGACCATTTACCCAAACCATTCGGTTGGGGACCGTTCGGGCCTTCGCCGGGGTGAGTCCTCCGTGGTTTTCACGGCTCGTTTCTCCTGCAGCTACCGTGCCCTCTGCTGACTCCTTTCATGCGATCAGGGTCGATTACTCTTCCCTCAGCCAATTTCAGTCGCACGCGACTTCCCAGGGCAGCATGAAAGACCTCCCGGGGTAAACACACATCTTTCCGCACGTAAGCGCCGGGTGCACGCGTCATGCCACGTCAGGTAGAGGACTTAATCTTGTGTTGCAGACTGGTCCCGACATACAACGCGCCTAACCCGATTTCTGTTCGTCACCCCGTGCGTTTGCGGCACCCCGCCTCAGCAGGGCCACTTCCTCTCAAAGCACCGTCACCGGATACCCCGTTGTGTTACCGCTACACCCTTCGCCCCTGACAGGCTGGGTCTGGGACTTGCCCTTGACTGCGATGAAGCGCAGTGTTAAGCTCACCCTTAAGATGTGTGCCGTGCCCGGCACACAACAAATCGTTCCAGACTGACACTTGGGCACAAGTTTTTCGAATTGGACGACAAGGCTGCTTATTGTTTAATTTGTCATTTTAACTAAGTTGATCGCAACCCAAGTGCAGCTGAACTTTGGCGTACGACACTATAATTGATATTAATAATATGTTCACTATCAAAACATATGTTAGGCAATCGCGGGAATAACACAGCGACGCACTCACAATCTCATTCTCCCATTGCAACATGCTGTGAACATTGCGTTTTAGGTCGATTGACCGATTAACATCAATCAAGACGGAGGATTTATCATGGAAAAGAAACTCGGAAAAATGTTTTCAGGCTTCAAAAAAGGATTGCTTTTATTTACAGTCCTGATGCTAATTGCACTTCCCTCATCGGTATTTGCAGGAGACCCCAAGATAAAAACGATGACCCGCAACCTGTATTTGGGTGCGGATAGTTTCAAAGTGGTTGAAGCTGCTCAAACTGACCCTGACTCAATTCCATATGCGGTGGCGGATGTTTATCAAACAATGCTATATACCAACTTCTGGGAGCGTGCTGAAGCGCTTGCCGATGAAATTGCGCTCTTCGAACCGGATGTTATCGGCCTGCAGGAAGTGTTCACTTACTACATCCAGACCCCTGGCGATTTTATCTTCGGCAACCCGGTTCAGGCAAATACGGTTGTCATTGATTTTTATTCGGTTCTTGATGCTGCACTGCAGATGCGTGGAATGGATTATACCGCTTTTACGGTTACCAATGCCGATATAGAAATGCCCATGGCGGATCTCAATGCCGGACCTCCCTATTACCTTTCTGATATTCGTCTGGTTGACCATGATGTCATTCTGGTGCGCGAAGACCATGTTGCCTCGAATGAGTACAAGGGCAACTACCAATATCAATTGGAGCTGGATCTCGGAGGCACTTCCGTTGCATTCACCCGGGGTTATATTGCTCTTGATGTGAATATCAAGGGCGATGATTTTCGTTTCGTCAATACCCATCTGGAAGTACGCAGTGCGCCGGGAAGCGTTTTTAGAGTTTTCCAGGCAGCTCAGATGGAGGAGTTATTAGGCACCATAGACTATCTATCAGGGCTTTTTGATTCCAAACCTGTCGTCATGGTCGGCGATTTCAACAGCTCTTCGGAAGATGTGCCGGGCGAAAGCTATGTGCCTGACGGACAGGGTGGGTATGTGCTGATGCCCTACGTACCGCCTTATATGATGGCAATTGATGCCGGATACAAAGATTCCTGGCTTGAGCAAAAAAAATATGGTGATAGTTTCACAAGCGGCTTTGACGAGTATGTCAGTGATCCGACCGCTGAACTCACTTCACGCATCGATCTTATCTTTCTGGATCCAAAAGATCTGGAGATAGACAAAGTCAAAGCAAGGGTCGTTGGTAACAAGGTGGAAGATATGACACCCAGCGGCTTCTGGCCATCTGATCATGCCGGAGTAGTTGCAAAAGTCAAATTTGATGGTGAATTCAAATTGCAAGTGCACCATGAATAGACGTTCGGGACGTAGACGTTCGGGACGTACATTAGTTTATAAGTTACTGGGTTCGGGGTTCGGGACGTTCATTCGGGGTTCGGGACGTTCATTAGTTTATAAGTTGACAGGGCGCTTGAACTATGGTGTCGAGCCTTTACGTTCTGGGCGAAGACTGATATGAATCGTGAAGAAACAGACAAATGCAGGGA
>JAJSZT010000123.1 GCA_030272815.1 Deltaproteobacteria bacterium | reverse complement strand
ATCCTCAGCCTTTTTTCGATGAGGGTTGGGAAAAAACAGGATACAAAAGTAAAAAGTCTTTTAAATTGCGGAAACTAAAAGACATCGGTCCGGGTTTTGAGGACGAAGTGTGGTCCATTTTTAAGAGGATGGGGTTCACTGAGATGAATAAAGATACTAACTTTTCAATACCGCGGCACGATACCAATATAACTAAACAAATTGATGTATTTGCGAAAGATGAACAGTGTATATGTATTATTGAGTGCAAAGCGTCTGAAAAACCTCATACTAAGCGATCATTAGACAAAGATATAGATCAATTGGCTGCAATTCGGCATGACATCGAACTGTCAATTTTCTCTCATTATCGAGACCCGGAAAATCTCAAAAAACTAAAGACTGTGTGGATTCTTGCGACAAAAAACATAGATATCAGTGAAAACGATTTTGAGCGAGCGAAACAAGCTAAAGTAAAAATTCTGGACGATGTCCAAATTGAATATTATTCTGATCTAACAAGTCATTTTGGTAAATCATCAAAGTATCAATTTTTAGCAGATATGTTTCATGGGATTGATATTCCAGGTTTAATAGAACCCGTGGCTGCTATGAGGGGAAAGATGGGGGACGTAGTTTTTTACTCATTTGTTATGGAACCTGAAAAATTACTAAAAATTGCCTACATTGCTCATAGAGGTAAAACAAGTGAAGAATCGATTAGAACCTACCAAAGGATGGCGAAAAAGAGTCGATTAAAAAAGTTAGCCGATTATATTCATGAGAAGAAAGGAATTTTTCCCACCAGTATTGTCATAAATATAGAGACTAACAGACCTTTAAGATTCGATCCTGCTGCTGAGATGGCTGGAAAAAATGCCGTACTTGGGACTTTATATATCCCAAATAAATTTAAGACTGCATGGATTATTGACGGCCAACACAGATTATTTGCTTATTCTGATATAGGAGAAGCAAAGACGGCGACGCTTCCGGTGATCGCTTTTGAGAACTTAGAGCCCGATATCCAGGCTCAATTGTTTGTTGACATCAATGGAGAACAAGTTAAGGTTCCAAAGAATCTCCTCAACGACCTTTGGGCAACTATCCACTGGGGCTCTGATAATCCAGACGAACAACTCAAAGCTTTAACTTCTAGACTAGTAAAAGAGTTAAACGAACATAGAACATCCCCATTGAGAGATAGAATAATTATTAATATTGGAGGGAAAAGAACTAAAACTAAGAATATAACATTGACCGCTTTGGCTGATGAGATCCGTAAACGACAACTTTTAGGTGGTGTGAGTTCTCGAAAAGCGAAAATAATCACTCCTGGATCGTTGTTTGTTGATGATTTAGATAGTACATTAGTTAGGTCTATAGCTATAATATCTGGTTATTTTAATAATTATATTGAAAATAATGAAGACTTGCGGAGGCAATGGGAAATCGGTAGTGGTGAAGGTGGGTATATATGCACAAATAGCGGGCTTATAGCTCTACTTCGCATTCTTAAAGCTATTTTGGATCATCTGGAGCACATAGATAACCTAAACATTAAGAAAATGAAGTCTTCTGAACTGCTAACAAGGATCTGGAAATATCAAGAACCGGTTTGTCAATTTTTGGGTTCTGCGTCCCCGAAGATTATCTATTCTTATCGTGAGAGGCATGGAGAGGGTGGATTTAGTGCTTGTGCTTATTCACTAATGCGGGAAATTAACAAAAAATACAATAACTTTGACCCACCAGGCTTTCAACAATACATTCAAAGCCAAGATAAAACAAATAACCCTCATGCTTATGCTATGGTTAGTGATATCGAAAAAAAAATTATGAAATACGTCATTGATCGCTTAGAGGAAGAGTTCGGAGGGAGTCTATCCGAATGGTGGCATAAAGGTATTCCTGAAAAAGTTAGAAAAAAGGCAAGGGAACAAGCAGAACTTAAAGGAGAATATAACCATCCTGAAAAATTTTTATATTTGATAGATTGGTGGGAAATAATCTACAAGAATTTTGATTTATTAGGCGAGATTTTTACATTGGATGCAAAACCAACGGAGGGGAAGAAGAAGAGGCTTGCGTGGCTAGTGAAAATAAATGAGATACGTAATATTGTTTACCATCCACCCCAGGGCGGTGTAAGTGATTCTCAGCTTGAATATTTAACAACAATTAAAGACGACTTATTTCTTCGTTTAACAGGAAAATAGTGATTCTTCGATAGATGATTTGGTTTTTATGAAAGTAAATCAAAAAATAACACCTTTTCTTAGGTGGATTGGCGGAAAAAGTAAACTAATAAAGTATCTTAAGAATTATGTACCGCCAGACTTTTGTAGTGAAAATTACTACTATGAACCTTTTTTAGGTGCTGGAAGTTTATTTTTCCACTTGACACCCCAAAAAGCATATTTATCTGATAGTAATAAAGACTTGATTGAATGTTATAACACGATTAAAAACGATCCTGAACTAATATCGGAACATCTAAAACAACATCTAGAAAATAACTGCGAAGAATATTATTACAAAATGAGGGATGAATATAATTCACCTAAGCCCTCGATCATAAAAGCTGCATTATTTATATACCTTAATAAAAGCTGTTTTAATGGCATCTGGAGGGTAAATAAAAAAGGTCATTTCAACGTCCCATACGGGTATAAGGAACCCCCTCCACTCCCATCAAATGAGGATCTCTTAAAAATATCAAAGGCGTTATCAAATGCTAAGTTGGTGCATAAAGACTATAAAGACGCAATAATTAGTGCAAGTAAAGGCGATTTCGTTTATTTCGATCCCCCCTATCCCCCGCTAAATGGTACTTCTTATTTTACTCATTATACGAAAGAACGCTTTAATAGGGAAGACCATGCTGAATTAGCTCAGATAGCAAAAGAGTTAACTAAAAAAGGATGCCTTATCATGATCTCTAACGCGGATATTCCTTATATTAAGTCGTTATACAAAGATTCCTTTAATGTTTATGACCTAGAAGTTACACGGTGGATACGGACAGACGGGAAAAGGTACAAAGTTGGGGAGCTTATTATAACAAATTATGAATTGTGATACGCTATGAGATCTAATCGACATTCAGAAGACGCACTGGTCGTATTTCAGGGAAAACAGATCAGACGAACGTGGCACGACAATCAGTGGCACTTCTCGGTAGTTGACGTAATCTCCGCCTTGGCAGACAGTCCGACGCCCAGACCGTACCGGGGCAATGCCAAAGACCAGGCATTCAAGGAAAAAGCAAAGGAGGCGGCAGTTTCATGACCCCTGATCGCACAGCCCAACCCGAACCCGCCGAGATCCTCCTCTACCAGACGGAAGACGGACAGAGTCGCCTGGAAGTGAGTTTTAGCGGCGAGACCTGCTGGCTCTCGCTTACGCATATGGCGGAGCTGTTCCAAAGAGACAAATCGGTGATCTCCCGTCACATCAAGAACGTGTTTGAAGAAGGTGAACTGGTGCCTGATTCAGTTGTTGCAAATTTTGCAACAACTGCGGCAGACGGCAAGACATACCGGGTCGATTATTATAACCTTGATGTCATCATCTCTGTTGGCTACCGGGTAAAATCTCATCGCGGCACGCAATTCCGCATCTGGGCGACAAGGCGGCTGTGTGAGTTCATAATCAAGGGCTTTGCCCTCGACGACGACCGGCTCAAGCAGGTGGGCGGTGGCAACTACTTCGAAGAGCTGCTGGCACGCATCCTTCAGAATCTCAAGCCTTCGTTTAATCAACCTTTTACTCTTTTCGGTGAGTGAATTGACGTATTTCAAAGCATCTTTATTTATATGAACGCCATACATCTCATATCTCTACAAATTCGGCAGTCTCTTCGATCTTTTTCATATCTGTGAGGAGTCTTGCCTTTTTCTCACTTTCAATCATCTTCCTGATGAGTTCCCCAAAAGTTTGTCCAACTTCTTTTAATCCACTCAATTCTTCCCAAATTTCAGGAGATACGGATATCCTCTTTTTTGCGACCATGTTAAATCCTGTAAATCTTTGCAATGTAAAGATTTTGTTCGCAGGGGCTTTGTGATAAAATTCACAAATACCCGCATATACTAATGAGGTGTCACGCCTTCAAGACAATGTGAATCGAACCATCTCAATCGACCATCAGGAGATCGTCCCGTCGTTTATCGCATCACATTAATATTTCTGATATATCTTGCTTCTGTGCCCTGTTTCCATCATCAT
>JAJSZT010000122.1 GCA_030272815.1 Deltaproteobacteria bacterium | reverse complement strand
CACTTCATAGGAGTAAATATCTTTCCCTATTTCTTTCTGCTTGCATTTGGCTGAAAATTCTTCAAAGGGCATACCCCATTTTTCCTCAAACTTCTTGGTCTGGCCTTGCAATTCTTTGAGTTTCAGGTCAAGATACTCGAAAAGGATCTTTCTCAAAGCCATGTCAATATCAGCCGTTTCGGCTGCTTTTATGAGAAAGTTCCCTAGCTTAGGTGATAAGGTTAACATCTCCTTTCATACCTCCAATAAAAATATGTAAAGATCATCTATGAAAATATTAGTTGAAATTACTATTCCCTGACCAAAAAAACAAGAGAAATTACTCGAAAGCCATTTTAACTTCCTTTTTTCCAGAGAGCATCAACCAGTATAACTAACTCTGGGGTCTCAAACAATGGTTAACTAGTGTCTGAACGAAAAGTCCGGTTTTTGGTAGGTTGGGTTGAGCGTAATCAGTTAAGTTGGATTTCGTACCTCAACCCAACCTACGAATATCAAGCAATTACCAAAATATGGTTTCAGTGAGCGAAACCCAACAAATCATGTGGCAGGGGTTTTCGTTCAGACACTAACTAAATTGTGGTTTAATTTATGAGTTTGTAAATTTCTGAAGGATAGTTTTGAATTAAAGATAGTGTTTGCCGTCCGGGACTGCAATGACGGAAGAGGATTTGGAGAGGGTGGTTTCCGTAATAGATATGAGGAAATCTTCGATGTGCAAATGCTGGATGCCCTGATAGCTGCCGCCTGCCATTTCGTCCATTGATATGACCATTTTAGGAAAATTATCAGGAATAGCCAGTAACGGGTGCAATACAAAAAAGTGACATAAATTATATCAAGTAATTGTTGAACCCGTTTAATCAGCTTAATGTCGAATGTCGAACAAGGAATGTCGAATTACGAAGGAAGGTACTTAATAATTTAAAAAAAACATCCACACTTCGATATTCAATATTCCCCGTTCGACATTTATCATTCAATTGGCACTTCTTGGCACCGATTTGGTCACGTTTTGTTCTATGTCACTTTTTTGTATTGCACCCGCCAGTAACAAACCCAGACACAGCATAATTGCGCTAAGCTTGTTCATTGGGTTAAAAGTCAAAATCCGGAACTGAAAATGGTTAATTGCCAAACTCGGCAAAAGAAATTGCATTTTCATTTTATAGAAACGCACCCTACAACCGGATTAGACTTTTGAACCCTTCTTCGTCTTCTTTCTCCCAAACCACCCCAACCCAATCAGCCCGGAGCCGAACAAAAGCATTGTCGCCGGTTCGGGGGCGTGCATTGTTGAAATACTGCCACTCGGATAGTCTTTAAAAGGAAAAACCGGGATATCTACTATTTGTTCTGCCAAATAATTTTTCGCCATGACTGATTGTTGCCAGGGGCCACCTTCTTTCCAATCCCAAATTAATAACCCTAAATCCGGATCGAACTCCGAACTCTGATTATATCGCTCAGCCGAAAGTAACTCATACTTCACCAAAAAAGATACAGATTTCCCTTTATTCAATATTGTGGTAGTATTATAAGCAAACTCGTAAAAATTTGAGTTTGTGTCGAAAAAAGAATCGTAAGAATCCAACAACCAGCCGGAAGGTGATAGAACCATCACCTCTTCAATAGAGGCAAAAACATCTTTTTCAAAGGCGACCTCGAAGCAACTTGCTCCATTTTTACTCCCAAAGTCAACGCCAATGGTATAAAGAGCGGTTCCGGTTAGTGTATCTTTGTCCCAACTATTATTCCAATTTGGGTTTACTGTCGCTGAAATATCAATTCCCAGCGCCATGGCGCTTTGCACACCTATGAACAACCATGTTGCCAGAATTGCTATAAAAATCACGCATCTTTTCATCTGATTATACCTCGCTTTATTAATTATCCCAATCCACTGGAAACTTTTTTGCATACTTTTACCTTATTTAATATTCTTTGACAGGATTTACTGGATATTCAGGATTTAAATTATAAACTTTTCCTGTCAGAATCTTTTAAAAAAGCAAAATTATTGTTGTTGTTACCAAAATTCTTTCGTTTTTCGAATAAGGAAGCAATAAGAGTGCCAATGTTAATATAAAATATCTGAATTGTTTTTTGCTCAAATATTTATATGAGTATCGGGAAGTTATATGGATTATAAAAAAAGGCTGGAAATAAATTCGGAGGGGATTGTTGAATAAAGACCATATTATTGTGTAAAATATGTAACAATTATATAGGAAATTATATGAGAAATTATGTAATTAAGTCCACAATTGAAGAGCAGGGATCAAAAAGCAGGGATCGGGGAGTCGGGATCAGGTGAACCGCAGAATTTCGAACAAGGAATGTCGAATATCGAAGTAATAGAAACCTCTATGAATTACTGGTTTTTCACCGCCAGGAAAGACTAAGTTTGATAAAAATCGGCTTAGCTTGCTACTTGCAGGGCTTCTTGCGCCTCGCGGGGCACTTGAACGGGAACGAAATAAGACTCCGGATAGAGATAATCTTCACCTGACTCGTCAATGACCCTCAAATATCCTTCTTTTGAAGCCTCATCGTCAGGTAAGACTTGATATAGCTTCCGCCTTTCCAAATCCTCACAATCCCTATTCTCTACGCAAAGCATAAATATTCGTTTTTTGGTATTTTGTGCCATAGTTTTAATCCAATAATCGTTTAATTTTTATTTTCTTTTTGCCAATGCCGTGAGCCTCATACCAATGCAATTCAGCCTTACGGATACTACCGCTCTTAAGGCGAATCTTAGCGAATCCTTTCATTTTACGCCAATGACCAAGGCCATACTGCCTTCGAAGCCGCATGATATCTCGGATTCTTCCACCGACGGCTATTGTTACGATATTCTCAATTTCGGATATTATCTCAAAATACATGTCAAATCGCAATCATTTGATATCATGATTTTTTTACGATCAGCCTCATATCCAAATTATCAGATCCGCAACCGCATGGGCTTCATACCCAGACACGATTTCAAAAGCACTGGATGGGATTAATTTCAGGCATTTTTCACTAAGCAACTTTGCGAAAATTTCTAACTTCCGGTAGTGGATGTCTCTCTTGCAACGAAACAAATACATACTCTTCAATTATTTCAGCAAGCTCAGAGCGTGCATCTTCAATAGTGTCAGCCTGTGCATAAACGCCAGGCAACTCATCTACGCTGGCACACCAGGAATTAGTAGCCGAGTCATATTCATAATTTGCCTTTTTTAACATTTTATTTATGTACTTAATTAAAAATAGCTCCATCTCTTTTTCCTTTCCCCCTGAATATATTGGGCTTTGATATAGGATTCTTTCTTATTGGTTAAAATAGCATTCCGGTTGCAGGAAGTCAACCTAACCGAAACTACCGGACCGAAACTACCATTAACAACCCCGAGTCGCTGGGGGCTTAAAACAACTTAGCGCCCTTGGGGTGAACTTTTTTTATCATGTTTTTTTCACCGCAAAGAAACGCAAAGGAAGACTAATTAAAAGATGAACGTCCAACATCGAACGTCGAATAATGCATCACCTGCATCCAAAGCCAATGAAGACTTGGCAAAAGAGAAGTTTTGCTCTGAAATAGCAAAGGCGAAAAACGCCCCGGCTTTGGGCGTCAGAGTGAATGCGATTGTTGGGTGATATTCTTTAGAAGAGTGTCATTCACCCATGCGTTAAGGCTTTTCCCGTTTTTTCGTGCTTGGATGGTAATTGTTTTATGAAGTTCTGGATCTATACGGACAATGAATTTACCAGAATACGGTTTTTCGGGATCTTCTCCTCGTTCAGCACAGAATTCAAGATAATCTTCGACTGAATCATGAAATGCTTTCCGCAATTCTTCAACGGTTTCACCCTCAAAAGTGATTACGTCTCGCAAATTAATGATTTCTCCGTGAAAAATATTATCTTTGTCATCAAATTCAACCTTTGCTAAATATCCTTTATATTCCATCATGGTTTTACCCCCGATTCTTGCAGAAATCTACGGACTGACTTTACGGCCCCCTTGTTAGTTATCCGATTTGGATAGGGCCGATGAAATACAGCTCGAACCTCGTTGAGTACAACCCTTACACGTGAACCTCTACCCTCTGAAATATCAGCCCCAAGTGCGGCGAATACAGATTCAATATCCAGCCAGGAAATATCTGAACGTTCAGGCCTTTCGAATATGCGTTTCAGAGTTCGCCGCTGTTTTTTATTCATAATAATA
>JAJSZT010000121.1 GCA_030272815.1 Deltaproteobacteria bacterium | reverse complement strand
TCTTGGTCTTTCAGTATGCTTTATGATTATTGACAAATTAGGCGGAAATATCAAAGCAACCAGCAAACAAGGAAAAGGGACAACTATTACAATCACTTTGCCTCTTTATTTTAAAAGTTAAGAAAATGGATAATAAATCAGCACAAAAACGCTTGCTTGTAATTGATGATGAGGAGAACATGCGCCACATGTTAATCAGCTTGCTTGGCAAAACCGGTTATCTTGTTGATACGGCTTCTGATGGATATGAAGGCTTGCAGATGATAGATCGTAATCAATATGATTTTATACTTTGTGACATTAAAATGCCCAAGATCGATGGTATGGAATTTTTAAAGTCCGCACGTGATAAAATAGCTGACACTACAGTAATAATGATGTCGGCATACGGTACAATAGATACAGCCGTTAAAGCCATGCAATTGGGCGCATATGATTATATATCAAAACCTTTTAAAACAGATGAGGTATATCTTGCCCTTAAAAAGGCAGAAGAGCGTGAAAGTTTGAAAAAGGAGAACTTTCAGCTCAAAGAACGTATTCAGAAAATTAAAGAGAGTTATAACTTCGGCAAAATGGTGGCAAAAAGCAGAGTTATGCAGTCAATATTCAGTCTATCCGCTAAAGTCGCAAAATATAATACCACTGTATTAATTTATGGCGCCAGTGGAACAGGAAAAGAATTAATTGCAAGGGGAATACACTTTAGCAGCGACAGGTCAAAGAATTCATTTGTCCCTGTTAATTGCGGCGGAATACCTGAAAATTTGTTAGAAAGCGAACTCTTTGGATATAAAAAAGGAGCCTTTACCGGTGCATTAAAAGACAAAATCGGGCTTTTTGAAGAAGCAAGCGGGGGCACAATTTTTCTTGACGAAATAGGTGAGATGCCGCTGTCTTTACAGGTTAAACTGTTGAGGGTATTGCAGGAAAATGAAATCAGACCGGTGGGTGATTCAAAATCAAAGAAGATTGATATTCGAGTGCTTGCTGCAACTTCAAAAAATTTGGAAGAAGAGATAAAAAATGGGACTTTCCGTGAAGATTTGTTTTACCGGCTTAATGTCTTGCCCATAAATTTACCGCCTCTAAGGGAACGAAATGAGGATATACCCCCTTTGTGTAATCATTTTGTAAACCAATTCAACAACAGGCTGCATAAAGATATAATTGGTATCGCTCCGGCCGCTATGTCTCTTTTATTAAAGCACAATTGGCCTGGAAATGTCAGAGAATTGGAGAATGTAATTGAGAGAGCAGTAGTGCTTTCAGAGGACAAGTTGCTTGCACCCGAGAACTTTCCTTCTTTGATTGGGAAAAGGGAGGGGACTGATCAGATAGATAAAATTTTTGAAGGATATTCATTAAAAGATGCACAGAAAGATCTAGAAAAAATACTGATTAGCAAAGCTTTAACAAAAACAGAAGGGAATCGCACTAAAGCCGCCCAGCTCCTTGAGATAAGCCATCCTTCTTTGTTAAGTAAAATTAAAGCATACAACATATTAATTTAACGAATAAAGCGGTCAAAAAACTTTAAGTTATTATTTTACTTTAATCCATAGCCCATTTAAGCAGCAAACTTCCCCAGGTAAAACCCGCGCCAAATGTTGAGAGAATAACCCAGTCTCCCTTTTGCATCATTTTTTTCTCATAAGCTTCCGACATGGCAATAGGTATTGTTCCTGCTGTTGTGTTGCCAAATTTGTCTATGTTTATAATGACCTGTTCTTTATTAAGTTTCATCTTATTTGCTACAGCATCAATTATTCTTAAATTTGCCTGATGGGGGATTAGAAGTTTTATATCTTTAGCGTTAAGTCCGTTTTTTTTCATAATTTTTGTTGCGACATCTGCCATGCCGTTGACAGCATATTTAAATACTGTTTTACCTTCCTGATAAAGAAAGTGCTTTTTTTCTTTTACAGTTTCATAAGAGGCCGGCAATAAACTTCCTCCAGCCGGCATACCTAAGTACTTATATCCTGAGCCATCTAAATGAAGAATAAAATCCTCAACTCCAAGGTCATTATCATTTGACGGCTCTAAGAGGACAGCTCCTGCACCGTCTCCGAATATAGGGCATGTATTTCGATCCCCATAGTCAATTATGGAGCTCATCTTGTCGCCCCCGATTACCATAATTTTATCATGTTTTCCTGTCTCAATAAATTGAGAAGCGGTAGCTAAAGCATAAACAAATCCTGTGCATGCACCATTTAGATCAAATCCCCAGCCTTTTGTGGTATTAAGCTCTTTTTGAACTAGAGCTGCCGTGGCTGGGAAAGGCATATCCGGAGTTATTGTGGCAACTATAATTAGATCAAGTTCATCGGCTGATATATTTCTCTGCTCAAGAACTGTCTTTGCGGCTTTGGCTGCCATGTAAGAAGTGCCTTTATCATTATCAAGAATTCTTCTTTCCTTTATTCCTGTACGTGTTGTTATCCATTCATCACTTGTATCAACCATTTGTTCTAAATCTTTATTTGTAAGTTTTCGATCCGGAACATAATGACCGACACCCGTAATAATTGCGCGCATTAAAAGCCTCCATTTTACAAACAATAACTTTGATTTATTTTGAAGTTTATTATAGTTTCATTGAAAATGATTCTGATATCATATGCTACTTGTCGATGCAATATCTTTGATAACCGTTCAAGGTTATAAGATACTTAGGTATTTGTTATGCATCATTGATTTAACGCAATACAAAGCTCACTATGAGCTTTTAGTACAAGACTGTTTAGAACTTACGAGGCAACTGTTTATAGCTGTTAAGCTTATCAGCCATCAGCTAAGAGCTCGCCCAAAGGGCGCTAATTTAAGGGTGGATAATAATGGAAGAGATTGATGCTATAAAGAGCATATTGAAAAGGATGTATGGTGAAGAGCCTGCAAACATTGCATTTAAAAAAATTCTTACACTAATAGAAAATTTTCCATTTAAACAAAAAACAAAAGGAAAGAATTATTTTTCTCATGAGGATGTAGTCCTTATAACTTATGGTGATTCTTTAAATAAAGAGGGAGAAGTTCCTTTGAACACACTTTGTAATTTTGCAGACAAGTACTTTAAAGGGATTTTTTCTACTATACATATCCTGCCGTTTTTCCCATTTTCCTCGGATGATGGTTTTTCAGTTACAGACTTTTATTCTGTTAATCCTGAGCTTGGCTCTTGGGGAGATATAAAAAAGTTAGACAGCAATTTTAAACTTATGTTTGATCTTGTCTTAAATCATATTTCCTCAAAAAGTAGCTGGTTCAATAAATATTTAGATGAAGAGAAAGGATATGAAGATCTTTGCATAGAAGTCGATCCATCAACTGACTTATCAGATGTGGTAAGGCCTCGATCTTTGCCATTACTAACTAAATTCAAAAAAAGTTCGGGAAAGACAGTTCATGTTTGGACGACATTCAGCTCTGATCAGATTGATCTCAATTATAACAGTCCTGATGTTCTTGAAAAAATGATTGAAGTCCTGCTTTTTTATGTAGCAAATGGAGCAAAGGTCATACGTCTTGATGCTATTGCGTATCTGTGGAAAGAGATAGGTACAAATTGTATCCACTTAAGCCAAGCTCATGATGTTGTAAAATTTTTTCGCAGGGTATTGGACTTAATTGCTCCTGAAGTTATAATTATTACGGAAACAAACGTACCTCATGAAGAAAATATAAGCTATTTCGGAGATGGTAAAGACGAGGCGCAGATGGTTTATAATTTTACATTGCCGCCGCTGCTTTTTTATTCGTTTGCAATTGGAGATTCAAAAATTCTGTCAGATTGGGCAAAGGGGCTTAAATTAGAATCATCAAGCAACACCTTTTTCAATTTTACAGCATCGCATGACGGTATTGGTGTGCGGCCATTAGAGGGAATATTACCGGACAGGGAAATCGGCCAGCTTGTAGAAATCGTCAGAAGAAATGGCGGATACATTTCATTTAAGAAGAATCCTGACGGAACAGAAAGTCCTTATGAGATGAATATTACTTATGTCGATGCCTTAATAAACAATGAAAAAAAATTGGGCGTTAATAGATTCCTTGCTTCACAGGCTATGCAGTTTGCTCTCCCGGGAGTGCCTGCTGTGTATATTCACAGCATCCTGGGTTCACTGAACTGGAGAGAAGGAGTTGAGCATACGAATAGGGCTAGAACTATAAATAGAGAAAAACTTCAAATTGAAGAAGTATTATCTCAATTAAAAAATCCCGGAAGTTTTCGTTCCAGGATTTTTTCTTCTTATATAAATTTAATCAAAGTCAGAAAAAGGCAGTGGGCTTTTCATCCAAACGCTTCATTCGAGATACTTGATATCAATCCTAAAATATTTGCTATCGTAAGGTATTGCAATAATCAGACTATCTATTCATTTACAAATATTTCATCCAAATATGTTTCTTTGTCTTTATCGGGAAAAGGAGTGCCGTCTGAGATGAAAGATCTTCTAACCGGTAAAATATTTAA
>JAJSZT010000120.1 GCA_030272815.1 Deltaproteobacteria bacterium | reverse complement strand
CAACTGCTCTTTTAATCGGCCATTTGATGATCAGTCTTCCATGCGTATCAAACTTGAAACTGAAGCAAAATTATTTGTTCAAGAAAAAATTCTAATTGGAAAATTGCAATTAATCTGGTCACATATTTTAGAATATGAGAATATGCAGAATCCGTTCATCGAAAGAAGGAATGCGATAATAGAATGGAAAAAATAGCAGCCGAGAATATTGGGGGTGCTAAAAATGTTGTGGCAAGAGCATCCGAATTTACACGGCATGGCGTAAAATCTAAAGACGCACTCCATATTGCATGTGCCATTAAAGGAAAAGCGGAATATTTCCTAACAACAGATGATAAACTTTTAAATAAATTGGCTAAAACCAAAGAACTTATTGTGATTAACCCTGTTAATTTCATTCCCCTTTTGGAGAGTATGTGATGATAACTGATACAGAGATTAAACAAAGAGGCATAAAAGCATTAATTGCCGATCTTGGCAATGTACAAGCAGAACGCTTCATCTCTCTAATAATCAGAGAACCTTTTGATTATACAAAGTGGCAAAGAGACCTTTGGCCAGATGAATCCGTTGAAGAGCTAAGCAAAAAAGCCATGGAAGCAATACAGATGAAGAACGGCGATAGGGACACCCATCGCTGAGCGCCCCTCCCACACCATTCGGCTGGGCACCGTTCAGGCCTTCACCGGGGTGAGTCCTCCACGTCTGTTTCACCATGGCTCGTTTCCTCTGACTAATATGCCATCTGCTGACTCCTCGCCCCGTGCGTTCGCAGTATCCTGCCTCGGCAGGACAGCTTCCTCTCCATATACCGTTACCGATATACAGTCGCCATACTGCTACATCCTTCGCCTCCATCTGACTGGATCAGGGACTTGCAATATACCTTAATCGTAGTATATACTCACCCATAAGAATGGCATAAAAAACACCATCAGAATCGAGCTATGGAAGAAATAAGAATATGCGCCTTTTTTGACGTGCTTGGAACAAGAGAAATCATGATGGGGAGTGATTTGTCTAGGCGCTTTGATTGACTTAATCAGAAAGATAGAAGAACGATCATCTTGTAGTTTAGCGGAGCGCTGCGCGTAATGCGTGGTCTCTTGGGATTGACATGGCGGGACGAGTGATAAGGGGAAATAATGAAAACAAAAATCATCACATCCCAAAAATGGCATTTAGAGGGGAAATGGAGAATTTGCCCACTTTTTATTGCTTGGCAAAATGAAGGTGTTTGCAAAAGCCTCTTTGATACTTTTTCTACTTCATCAAAATCCAACAATCCAACTATTCTTACTGTCAATGGACGAGATTCTTATGTTTCAGAAAATGAACGGAAAAAAATCATTATTTTCCTCAGTAAAGAAACAAAAAAAGATTTAAATTTTTTGCAAAAACATATCGATCTTTGCACAGAAGCTGTTCAAAATTTATTAGAGGTAGCATATGGAATACAAAAAACAAACATTACAAAAATTTCTCATCAAGGACTGGCAAAAAAATTTACGTCTTTCTCCAAAAACTTTATTGAATTAATGCCATTCTTAATGACGTTTGACTATTTAGGGGATGTTTTGGAAACACTTGTCTGTGATGAACTCAAAAAAATATTTCCTAAATATTCATTTTCTCCCGAAGATTTTGATAAGCATTTAGCCATTTTGACTCGCTGTTTAGAGGAGACAAGCCCAACAAAAGAATCAAATGATCTCTATAAAATTGGAGAAAAAATGCAAAAAATTTCTCGTGTAAATTTTCAAAAAGCTTTAAATGATTCTGGTATTGCTGAACTTTTAGAAAAACATCAACAAGTATATAGTTGGATGAAGGTATATAGCTTTTTAGGAACTCCTTTTTTGAAGTCAGATTATGTAAATCGTTTGCAGCAAATGTATGAAGAAGATTTTGCCGATATTTTAAAACAAAAAAGAAATAATGTTCGGAAAAATCAAAAAGAATGGCAAAATATTCAAAAGATATACCAAAAAGAAGCCGTTCTGATTCGCAAAGCAGAACTCACACAGCAATTTATCTTTATGCGAGCACATCGCTTTGAAATGATGAATCTTGCCTATTTTTTGGTGAATAATTTATTTCGAGAGATTTCCAATAGAATCGGACTTTCTGATTACACAGACACTATTTGGCTTTTATCCAATGAAATTTTAGAAGCACTTCTCAAAAACAGTTCTCAAGATTTACTATGTATTATTGAAGAACGAAAAAAAGGATTTACCAGTTTTGGAAGCAACAAAGAAAATTTTATTGTAACTGGAAATCTCCATGCTGAAATTGTACAATTTTTTGAAAAAAATAGTGCTGATGATTTTGATACAAATATAAAAAAAGTTACAGGGCAAACAGCTTTTAGAGGGAGTGCAGATGGAACAGTAAAAATAGTGTTTACTGCCAATGATCTGAAAAAAGTCAAAAAAGGTGATATTTTGGTTACCAAAATGACGAATGCTGATTTGGTGGCGGGATTGGAAAAAGCCAGTGCTTTTGTTACTGATGAGGGCGGTATTTTGTGCCATGCTGCTATCGTGAGTCGAGAGATGCAAAAACCCTGTGTCATCGGAACAAAAAATGCGACGGAAGTATTTCGAGATGGCGATAAAGTTATGGTCAATGCTGACAAAGGGGAAGTTATACTTTGTGCAAAAGAAAAACCACAAGAAAAAAAGACGAAAAAAAATATTGCTGTTGTCTCTTTTGAAGACCTTGATATTTTCGATACCGATATTGCAGGAGGAAAAGGAGCCTCTTTGGGAGAAATGACAAATTCCGGAATTCCTGTGCCTCCTGGAATAGTGGTCACTGCTCTTGTTTTTGATGATTTTTTGTCAAAAAATAATTTAGTCAAGACCTTGCAATCTTTGATAAACAATAAAGAAGATTTTGATACGACTTCTCATAAGATTCGTACTCTTATTGAGAATCAAATTTTTATTGGAAAATACCAAAAAGAACTTTTGGAAAAATTACAACTTTTTCCTTCTGATTTTTATGCAGTTCGTTCTTCTGCCACAGCTGAAGATGGAAGCGAAAATAGCTTTGCTGGACAACTCGATACTTTTTTGAATATTACCCCTGATAATATACCCGACATGGTAAAAAAATGCTGGGGATCTCTTTTTTCTCCACGAGCTCTTTTTTACCAAAAAAATAATAATATCGATCAATCAAATGTGAGTGTAGCCGTTGTGGTACAAAAAATGATTGATTCTCAAATATCAGGGATTACTTTTACGGCTAATCCTATCAATAAAGATACATCTGAAATGGTTATTGAAGCGGGATATGGTCTTGGCGAAGCTATCGTTTCCGGGCAAATCACACCAGACGACTACATTCTCAAAAAAGAAAATCTTCGTATTTTACAAAAAAATGTTCAAACCCAAAAAGAAAAAATTGTTCGTTATGCAAATAAAAGTGAAACCAGAAAAGTTGTAAAAAATCTTCAAGACAAACAGAAATTAACGAATGAGCAGATTATCGAATTAGCAAAAATATGTTTACATGTTGAGAAAGTCTATCAAAAACCAATGGATATCGAGTGGGCTTTTGATGGAGAACGCTTTTTTATTACTCAAGCTCGTCCAATTACCACTTTATAATTTATGACAACACTATGATTTGGGTTATTTTTATTTTATTTTCAGCTCTTACTCGCGGAATTGGTGATATTTTTTACAAAAAACTAAGTTTTGATTTTTCTCCGCAAACAATTCTTCTTTTTTCTTCTTTTTTGAATATTCTTTTTTTAGTTCCCACATTTGGTTGTATTGAAGTATTGGAGCCAAAACTTATGGGATTTGTTTTTCTAAAGGCGGTTGCTATGACTACGGCTTGGCTTCTCTTTTTGTATTCCCTAAAAAAACTCCCTATTTCAGTTGCAACTCCTCTGCAAATTCTTTCGACGCTTTTTGCGATTATTTTTGGATTTGTTTTTTTAAAAGAATATCTTACGATTTTACAATCATTGGGAATCTTTATTCTTTTAGGTGGACTTTTAACTCTTCAAATTATTTCAAAAAAAGAATCCTCACGAAAAACAAGTAGTTTTTTATCTATGGCATTTTTTTCTGGTGTTTTAGCTAGTTTTTTTAGTGCTTTATCTTTAACGCTTGATCGTTATTTATTACGGAATTTGATTGATCCTGCAAATCTACAATTTTGGTTTTATATTTTTATTTTCATAAATACTTTTCTTGTTTTTTTGGTTTTAAAGACACCATATAAAAAAGCATTGCAAAATTTGAAAACAAAGTGGTGGATATTTGTTATTTTGAGCCTCTTTTTGGTGATTTCTGATCGGACTTACATGATGGCTGCGACATATCCCTTGGCACTTTTAGGACTTTTGATTCCGATGAAAAGACTTTCTATTATTTTTAGTGTTTTTATTGGAGGAAAAGCTTTTAAAGAAAGAAATTTGAATAGTAAAATTTTGGCTACTTTCGTAATGCTTATTGGATTAGTATTAATGGTTTGGTAGGTGATGGTGACTCTTCTACCTCCCTATCCCAATA
>JAJSZT010000119.1 GCA_030272815.1 Deltaproteobacteria bacterium | reverse complement strand
CTGAATAGGTTATTGGATAGTCAACATCAATTGGCTCAATATCTACACAGTCGTCAATACCGTCAAATTCAAGAACGCCTCCGATTTTGCCATCAGCGGGCCTCCATACTGGCCCGTTCTGCAATGTCCCGTCATAACCGTTGCCTGAGGAATTGCTTGCCGTGGTTCCGCTTGTTTCGTCAAACTTCCAATGCGCCACTAAACCTGTGACAGTCTCTTTAACCGTAATTGATACAGTGGCATCTTTACTATACAGTTCCCCATCAAATGCATCAAAAGTAAAACTATCCGTGCCAACATAGCCTCTATCCGGAGTGTAGATTACATCTGGCGCTGTTCCGCTGAGTGTACCGTGTAAAGGCTGGCTTACTACATCATAGGAAAGCAGATCTCCATCTTCGTCTGTAGCTGAAAGTGTAATCGCCTTCGGCGTATCCTTATTTGTTGTTACATTCTGATCATAGGCTACCGGAGCATGTTCTGCAGGAGGACTGGGGGCTGCAAGGTCCTCTATTGCGCCAATATCAGGTTTGGACCCGGAGTAAGGTAGGCTTACTCCTTGACCTGATTGCCAAATCAACGCTGTGTCTATGGTGATGACATTGTTGGCATAATCTACATCTGTTATCCTGGCTGTCTGAGCTTGTCCTTCTAATTGGATTAGATCTCCATCTGCTATATTATAGCCTTGACAAAAATAACCCGCATCTTCTACGCTTATCTTGCTGCCTGAACCTGAATTTATAGTTTTTGTCAAAAAAGTGCCGGCATCAATACATGGAGAATCTGATTGGAGATGGAAGTCAAATAGATCAGGTGAACCAACAGGATAATCAGGAACATTAACAAAAAGGGGGTCTGCTTCTATACTATCTTCGTCGTCTCCAACAATCGTGCTTATGTTTTCAATATATGCTTTCCAATTCTCAAAATAACCCAATTTAGTATTATCCAGGTCCACGAAGTCGGCGCCTGGAAGGTATAAATTGTTGTTAATATCCATACTATTCGGCTCTTCACTGCGCCGCATACAGATTTCCCCATAGTTGTGGCTGCCAATTATGTTATTCTTAATTGCAGTCTTCGACAATACACGGTGGGCAAACCCAAGTCCGCTGAAACCAGATACCCAACATCCACCATCATCATAATCGCTGTTTGGCCCAGTATAATCTCTGTTATTGGCCACAACCACATTATTATATACTTTGTAACCAATTTCCACTAACACCGCCCCTTTATTATCATAAAAGATGTTATTTCTTACTATGACGTCTCTGCTGCCAGTATTAGAACCATGCATTATTCCCCCAAGACCGCCAGACCTGGTACCCTCCCCATCACCATCGCCGGTGTTCCCATAAAAGATGTTCCTCTCAATAACTGCCTCTGCCGCGCCCTTTAAGTCGACCCCATTTTCAGCATTATGGCAAATTATATTATCTCTGATTATTATCTCTCTACTGGAATCTTCGTCAAATTCAAGGTCATAGTTGGCTTCAAACTGTATGCCGTCTGAAATGTGGCTTCCACATAGCGTATTGCCTTCTATTAGAAGCCCGAGTGGAATACCCTTACCTGAACCTACGTTTATACAATTATGATGGGTATCAAGCACTGTATTATTTCTTATAGTAGTATACCGCGCTCCTTTGCTGCTCAAACCAATGCCAATTTTACCCCCTTTGATATAATTGTTCTCTATGGTGGTATGTTCAGCTTTGGTAACGCTTATGCTATAGCCCATCTCGCCCTCAACTTCAGTCGTGCAGTTTCTAATCTCGTTATGATGTGAGTCCTCGCCATAGACCCAGATGCGCGGACTAGTAATTTCTGGATCTATAGGGCTTACATTAAAACCATCAATTACAATATAATTCTTGTTGCCATAACTTGGTCCGTTTACTTTCCACCCAATGGAGATGGCCGGATATCTTCCCGCCTCCCCTCTTATGGTAACGCTTTCACCTTCAAAGGCTTTGTATGTGATTTTCTGTCCTTCAGAACCGGAATTAAAGGGCTCGATTATTTCATCGTATATTCCCTCTCTGATATAAACAGTATCCCCTGGTTGTAGTTCTTTATTGGCCTTGCCTATTGTTTTCCAGGGCTCAGTTAGTGTCCCTGGATTCGCGTCATCACCATTTTCGATTGATACATATAATAGCGAACCGCCTGTTTCATGCCCAGCAAATTGAACCATTACTGCATCCGCCACTACTTTTCCAGATGCGCCGTTGGTCAAAACCACCTCCAAAATGCCATCATTGAGCCAGAAAGTGCCTATCAGGTTGAACTCTCCACTATCTTTGCTTTGGTCCATGCTCATCCTATCGAGAGGCAGGTCATTATTGTATAGGGTATAAGGTGCGTCAGGTGCGCATTTATTATGTCCGGCCCATTGAGCATACACCGAATACTCACCTGATTCATTAATCGTAAATGTCCATGTACCCGATGAAGAACTATCCCCCTTTTCTGCAATCCGGTAATTTGTTCCGTAAAATCCAGAGTAGTCCTTTGCTGTCTTCCATTTACCAACTTTTGAGAAGTCAGGATCGGTATTATCCACTATAACTGTCGACATTGAAGCGAAGGCAGTGGAAATAGAAAAAAGGATCGACATAATGAGCGTAACATTTAAAAGAGATAGACTAAGGAAGCGAGATTTGTTATTTTGGTGATCGTGGTTTTGAAGTGCTAATGATTTTGCCATTTGATTTCCCTCCATCGATAGGTTTCTGGTTTCTTTTGCTCCAACAGGAGTGTAACCAAAATTAAGCATACCGTTAAAATTAATATTAAGCAATAAGATAAGATAGCTAAGATAAGATAGCTATAGACCTTTGAGACGGTTTGTGGCATATTAACCTTCTAATAAATTAATCAACATAGGAGGATTAATATGGCACATGTTAGCAAAAACACCCTAACTGCTCCAAGAAAATACTCTTCTAATATTGAAAAATGTTTAGATGGTTGTAAGGAAAAGTTCAACCAGATATTATCTGGTGTTCTCAACGGAGGGAATCAGGATGCTCATAAAATGGAAGCATCAATTTTCAATCAATTGATAAAATTGGGGTTTATTTTAATGCAGTTGTACTTTGCCAGCCAAAATAAAGGTAATTATGGCAAAACAATAGAAACTGCACAAGGAATTGCCAAAAGAGGCAGAACAAGTGAAAAGTCATATTTCTCAATTTTTGGAAAGATGAAAGTGACACGGTATCTTTACCATATAGGCGATGTAAGTTTTGCGCCTTTAGATATTGTATTAAATTTGCCAGTACGTTGTTACTCATATTTTTTATCCGAATTTGCTAATTTGCTGAATATCAACGGAGCTTATGAAAATGCATCCGGATTTTTAAAGAAGTTTTTTGGTGCAAAACTTTCAATTTCAGCTTTGGAAACTATTTCTGGTGAAAGCTCTGATCGTTATGAGGATTATTATGATCTAAAAAACAGACTTCCAAAGCCGGAAAAAGAAGAAGATTATACGGTAGTTGGTTTTGATGGTAAAGGTGTGCCTATGATCAAGGCAGAAGCAGCTAAAATCGTGGCAAGACAAGGTAAAGGAGAGAAAAAACAGAAGAAGAAAGAAGCATTGGTGGGAGTTAAATATGGTGTTAATGCTAATGTCCGAACTGCTGAAGAAGTTGCCGACAACTTAGTATATCCGGATAAAAAAGAAAATAAGAACAAAACCGGTAAACCAGCAAAAGCCCAAAATATTAGATACATAGCCAGTATTGAGAAGCCCAAGAGAAAAGTGATGGAGGAAATCCATGAAGAAGTAAAAGGTGAAAGCTTCAGCGATAAGCCATTGGTTTGTGTAATGGATGGAGCCTTGCATTTGTGGACTTTGCTTAAAGATGTTTTTAAAGACATAAAAAATAAAGTTTTTGTTTTAGATATTATTCATGTTCTGGAATATATTTGGATTATTGCCCATATAAAGCATAAAGAAGGAAGTGATGGTGGCAAAAAATATGTATATAAAAAACTGTTACTTATACTACAAGGAAAAATTGCTTCGTATATTATGGAGCTGCAGAGAGAAATGTTGAGCGGCCGGTGGAAAAAAACCCAAAGAGATAAATTTTTAAAAGTAATAACCTATTTGAAAAACCATAAAGAATATATGAAATATGATAAATATCTGTCAGAAGGTTATCCAATTGGTTCTGGTGTTGTCGAATCGGCCTGCAGTCACGTAGTTAAGGATAGAATGGAAATATCAGGTGCCCGGTGGGGAATTAACGGGTCAGATTCAATTCTGAAGTTACGCTCAGTGGCAAAAAGTAAGAATTGGGATGAATACTGGGAATTTTTCACAACACAGGCTAAGAACAATACATTTTTTCCTGATGAATATAACTTGATGAATGTACAGGAAAAAATGGTTGCTTAACTTTGGTTACACTCAAATTATATTTTGGGAAGCTTATCATATTACAATTCCTTTTCATTTATCGAAAAATTAGATAAACAGAATTAACGTGCTTAGTCAATATGGCATAAGTTTATAAAAGAGATAGTGACAGTTATATATAATTATTTTATATTCAGACATCGTCAAATAGT
>JAJSZT010000118.1 GCA_030272815.1 Deltaproteobacteria bacterium | reverse complement strand
TGTTGACAGAAGAGTCAAGATGGAGTCACCCGATGAGACATATCGCAACGAAACATAATCTGCAAAAAGCATTCTCCGAAGCATATCAATGGTGCTCCCGAAATAGAAAGAAGCATCCTCCTTCATCAGACATCTGGGATTTTCGTCGTTCTTGGAAAGATCGGGCTGATGCTGTCATAGATGCGTTTGCGCGTGGTGAGTACCAATTTAAGGTGCAAAAAAGGATGACGCTGTCAAATGGTGAGGCAATTGCCGTATGGTCTCGATGGGATGCATTGGTTCTGAAAGTATTGACATGGATCGTTCAGGAGAAGCTGAAGTCGGTACTTCTGAAATCCTGCTATCATCTGAAGGGAAATGGCGGGTTGAAAGGTGCCGTTCGGGATGTAATGGCGCAGTATCGTAACCATAGATTCTTCTGCAAAACGGATGTGAGGTCATACTATGCTTCCATTGACCATTACACATTGCTTATAAGGCTGCATGATTTCATCCATGACAGCAAAATCATCGGCTACGTTTGGCAATTCTTAAACAGATGTGTAGAGTGGGGAGGATTGTATCAGGATATTTCAAGGGGAATACCCAGGGGATCTTCGTTGTCTCCATTGCTCGGCGCTTTCTACCTGATGGAACTGGATAAGAAGATGAAAAAGCTGGAAGTCAAGTATTTCCGGTACATGGATGACATCCTGATACTTGCGACAACAAGGTGGAAACTCAAAAAAGCAATCCGGGTGCTCAACCAGACATTTGACGAACTGAAGTTGGAAAAGCACCCGGACAAAACATCTATTGGTCGGATAGAAAAAGGATTTGATATCTTAGGGTATCACTTTAACCCAGATGGGCTTGGCATAGCCACAGCAACCGTGGAACGCTTTATGAAAAAGGCATACCGGCTTTATGAGCAAGAGCCGGGGGAGAATGAACACTCGCCCCGGCTTGGTATGTATGTTAAGCGATGGCTGCTGTGGACGCTGACCCTGCCCTTTGGAGATCAGTTCTTACTTGCAGCCTGTGTAAAGGTGCCATTATTGGCAGATTAAGGGTGGATCGCTTTTCTTACAATTATTTTCAATATATGTATTGTTTATAAAATTGTTGTCAACAATATCAATGTATTTGTTATTTTTAAATAAGTTCTGTGTTAGTTCGTTGGCGGTGGCATTCTGTGAGGCACAATCCAGTTACGTTTTTCATGATGATGTTTTCGATTATTACGTTGGTGTCTGCCTCATCAATATGTATTCCGCACTGCGTCACATTCGTCTTGCCTAATGTTAGGCCTTCGCGTACTGTATTGCCGTGCGAGTACTCCATATCAACCCTTGTCGGTGCTGTTTCTAACTTCAAGTTCCTCAATGATGTTGTTGTCAGCGTGATCCAGCGAGATGCCAACACGAAATCCATCAATAATGCCGTCTTTGATCGTTACGTTATCCCACCCATCATCATTGTCCACGCCGTAACCCGTGCCGTGACCGTTCAGCGTACAACCATTGAGGTCGAGGGTTATTCCAACGGCACCAATTGTTATCGCTGTGCCATCACAATCGAGATCGCATTCAAGTGTGGTATCAGAGGTGATGATCTGACCACACTGACCTAACGAATATCCCGTACCGATGAATGTGCATCTCATCAACATAACCAAAATTGTCTGTATCGTAAGTTTTTTAATTCATCTCTTCCTCCTTCCTGTGTTTTTGATGATCATCCTACTCGAGCAGTTCGAACCTGATGGCTCTTTCATAAGTTTAGATCCGTTAACTATCACCTCCTTTCTAAATAGTACATGTTGCGATGTGAGGTACGAGTCTTTTAATTTCAGAATGTTTCGCGATATTGAGCTTGAAGTGCCGTTGAGACTCGATTCACAAACAAATGATCATGTGCGGACATCTGAATTGAGATAACACAATAACACAGCCGAGATACATTTCTGTATAATTTATTTTTTTACGATCGATATTGGATGACTTAAATCTTTACGTTATTTAAATATTTTTAATAAAATAAATAAAAGCTTCTTAAGTGTAAAGGGGGTTTTTAGGGGGTATAAAATGGGTATCTTTTCTACCTTATCAAATCATGTCAATCATAAAAAAGCACCTAAATCCACCATCAAAATTGTAGGAGTCTTAATAACCATAGATTCATAAAGTTTTAGCTATCATACTTAGGTGGAAGCAAAATTGCTACAAAACCTTATTACAAAGGAAATTCGTAAAATTAGACGGTGGATTTTAGTTTCGTATTTACGCTTTCCTTTATCAACTTAATTTGTTATTATTATCACTCATACACTTTATCCGAACTAACAAAAAAACAATCCAAGTTATTTATTTCTAAACCCTAAATGAAATACGAAGTAATAGACCATACAGCCGATTTCGGCATTCACGTTTTTGGGGCTGACGCAAAAGACCTTTTTGCTAACGCCGCATTTGCATTGTTTGATCTCATTACAGATATCGATGCTTTAAAAGGCTTAAATGAACATGAAGTCCATATAACCGGAGATGACTGGCCTGATACTATGGTAAACTGGCTGAGAGAACTCTTATATCTATGGACATGCAAAGAAATGCTTGTTAAGACAACGGATATTTTTTATTTAGCAGAACACGAACTTACAGCAAAAGTTAACTTCGATTCTTATGATCCTGATCGTCACGAAATCAAAAATGAGATAAAGGCTGTAACGTACCACCAGATTCAGGTTGAAAGCGGACCGCTTGGTTGGGAGTCGAAGATAATATTTGATGTTTAATACATTTGATGTGACAGTTCATGGTTCACGGTTACGAATTATATTATATTATAATCTTGGTGTTTTGGTGCCTTTGTGACTGAACTATTACCTTTTTACAAGTTCATCCCAGGTTAAAAAATGACTATTGAATTAAAAAAGATAGACGAATACCGATGGGAGCTTCCTAAAACCGGTGCTATGCGCGTGCCTGGTATTATATATTCAAGCGCTTCAATGCTTAAAGACATCAAGCAGGAAGAAGCGTTAAAGCAGGTTGCAAACGTGGCAACGCTTCCCGGCATTTTAAAGGCATCGTTAGCAATGCCCGATATGCACTGGGGCTATGGTTTTCCCATAGGCGGTGTTGCAGCATTTGACTGGGAAAATGGCATAATCTCACCAGGCGGAGTAGGATATGACATCAACTGCGGTGTTCGTCTGGCAACATCTTCCCTTGTTGAAAAGGAAGTCAGGCCCAGGCTTGAAGATCTTATAAATGCGCTTTACCAGAATATTCCTTCTGGAGTAGGTTCAACAGGTTTTGTTAAACTTTCAATAGCAGAAGAAAAAAAAGTTCTTAAAGAAGGCAGCAGATGGGCTGTAAGGCATGGCTTTGGAGAAGATTCAGATATTGAGCATACAGAAGATAAAGGATGCATGCAAAATGCTGACCCTGAAACTGTAAGTCAAAGGGCGCTGGAAAGAGGACGAAAGCAGCTTGGCACTTTAGGCTCAGGGAATCATTTTCTTGAAATAGGCGTAGTGGATAAAATCTTTGATAAAATTGCTGCCCAAGCATTCGGTCTCTTTGAAAATCAGGTTACATTGTTGCTTCATTCAGGTTCAAGGGGATTTGGATACCAGGTTTGTGACGACTTTCTCGCATTCATGACAAAACATGTCAAAAAACTGGGATTTGATCTGCCGGACCGACAGCTTGCCTGCGCTATGATTCAGTCAGATGAAGGTTTGCGTTACTATAATGCAATGGCATGTGCTGCAAACTATGCATGGGCTAACAGGCAAATCATGCTGCACAGATCCCGTGAGGTTTTTTCAAGAGTTTTCGGTCTGGGGCCAACAGATCTTAGCATGAATCTGGTTTATGATGTATGTCATAATATAGCAAAAAAAGAATATCATATCGTGGATGGTGAAAAACGGGCGGTATGTGTACACAGAAAAGGCGCTACTCGATCCTTTCCCGCCGGACATGAGGGACTCTGCGAAAAATACCGTAAAGCAGGGCAGCCAATACTTATTCCAGGGGATATGGGAACTGCTTCTTATGTGCTTGTTGGAACTAAAAAGGCAATGGAAGAAACCTTTGGGTCAACGTGTCATGGCGCCGGCCGGGTTTTAAGCAGACGAGCCGCTAAAAGAGCCAGCAAAGGCAGAGCTATAAACCGCGAACTTGAAGATAAAGGCATACTTGTCAGATGGACAGGCAGGTCCACTCTGGCTGAAGAAATGCCCGAAGCCTATAAGGACATTTCCCAGGTAATTGACGTGGTTCATGGCGCAGGAATTTCAAAAAAGGTGGCAAAGTTAAGACCGATGGCTGTTTTGAAGGGATAAAATAACGGTTTACGGTTTACAGTTCACGGTTTTAAGTTTTAATCAACCGTGAACCGTGAACTTGAGTAGTTACAAAATGAGTTTGTAAGTTTCTGAATATAGGAGCGATATTAGATAGATGTTTTCAATGGAATCTTTCCAAGAAGAATATGAAACCGATACAGTAGATGTTGTAATAAGGGAACACAAATTCAGTTTTTTTATCCCCAAATCGCTTGATAGATTTATTGATCCTGAGAATGTTTTCAATAATTTTCCATTATGGGCTAAAATATGGGAACCTTGTCTTATTCTGGCAGATTATGTTGCTTCAATGCCTGCAAATCCGGAAAAACGC
>JAJSZT010000117.1 GCA_030272815.1 Deltaproteobacteria bacterium | reverse complement strand
AATCGAATAATGCTTCTTCCTTATTACGTGACGTACCCGATCCAATAGTTTCATCTTTAACTCCATTTTATCATCAATAATCAATTGCCTTTAAATATTGACAAATTGTTACTAATATGCAAAATAAAATCTAACTACATTATGCCCTAATCGGAATTTGTGAAATATCAGTTATGTTGCATTTTATTATCATAGATTTTTTTATATTGCAACACTTTTTATAACCCTAAACGCTTTTTTCAAGATCAATATATGATTTAATCACATTATTTTTTATGATATCATAAGGTTAGAAAATTTACAAAAAAAGAACTATACGGGAAAACAGTCGCATATTAGAAATAGGCTGTATTTTAGCTGTATTTCATGTTTCAATATAAAACAATGCTAATATTAATATACTGAATCGTTTATAGTTTATGATTTTATGGCGGCAATTAGTCGTAATTAGCTACAGCTATTAGGCCGTCTAATCTATGTTAGGAGGAAATAAAACATTATGGGAATAATCCTTAATATACTTAAAGAGATTCCACTTTCGGCTGTTCTTCGTGAGCGACTGACGAACCAAGAAACAAAAATGGCGGTGCTTGAGGAGGAGAACCTTGTTCTTAAAGCGGAGAACCTTGTTCTTAAAAACAAGAATTCTGATCTGGAATCCCTTGTAGTAGATTTGCGGCAAGAAATACAACGGCGCGACGATGTAATTCAAAAGGAAAAATCTCAAGACAACCTCCTTGATAAAGTAAGTATTAATGTTCTTAAATTGCTTTTCAGACAAGACAACTTAACTTCTGAGCAAATCACACAATCTCTTAATATTAAATTACAAATGGCCAATTTCTACCTCAAAGAATTAAAAGCAAAGGGCATGCTTAAACAGCAAACCGCCTACCATGATCCCCCTCCTTCTGGGAATTGGTACAAACGCCAAGGGATTTTGGTTTGGGCGCTCGAACAAAAAGGCCGCAAATACTTAATTAATAACAAATTGGTCTCTTAACAATGTTTTTAAAATCCCAGTGAGGCAACCCCCAAGCGGGGGTGGTAGAAAACCGTGCCTCACTGGATAGGGCACTTCATGCCCTGTGTCGGGAGGATGAAGCTCCCGGCTAAGGGGGGCCTCGTAAAAACGAGGACAAACCCCCGATCGTCAGAGTCCACGTCGACCAAGCTCTGACAAGCGCCCGGCCAAGGCGCTATACAAATCCCAGGTGTAAACACCCGGGGCCGGCCCTGGGTTCTACAACAGGAGAAATCCTATGACTAGAATCCAGATAACAGTAGGTGTCTCGGTGAATGTTGCTAAGATCCTTTGGGTCATTGCTACATTCATCTTGGCTCTACTGCTATGAAATAGTGGCAGGTGAACGTTTAGGCGTTTGCCTGCCATACTCTTCCAATTAAACTATTTAGTAAAAACTCCTAAATCAAAGTTAGGAATTTGAAAATGAAAAATAATAGCTTCCATACAGTCATTCTTTCTCGGACATTCGCTGAAGCAAATTATGAGTGGCTTCAGCGTTTCGTGTTTCATAATGAAACAAACCAGCTTTACTTTTTCGCTTGCTATTCACATAAGGTATTGGAAACCGGTTTCGTTGAGTTCGAGGCAACCTTACGATCCGCCGCTGAGCAAGTACGCGTCCTTCTACCATCTCATAGTATTGATGGGATACTTGATGAAGATCTCCGTAAAAACCAACCTGGGTTTTTGGATCGGTAGAAATACCACGGGCAATAAGCATAAGGCTCCTAACAAATCACTTGAGCCAACGGAAGACTATTGTTCGCTCTCGTAAAGTTGTTTATTACGCCACGGCATCACGCCGTAGCTCAGTTCAAACGTTAGCCATATGACCACAAAGAAAGAACAGGTAATGGACATGTCCCCGAATAAGATCAAACTTGGTAATTCCGAGGAATGGGAATCTTTTCAGGAGCGACACCCAAAGCTTATTCAGAAACTATCTGCTCTACTTCGTAGTTTGCACAACGTCTTCATTAGAGAGGTGCAAGCATCCAATCCATCAGACCGAGTCATCTTTTTCCTTGGCAGATTATGTGTTGAAGATTTTATGGAAATCATACTCTTGTGCGGCAATGGATATGGTATTGGTGGTATGAAACTGCTCCGCGGGATGTACGAGCGGGCAGTGACGCTGGGTTACATTGCTAAGAATCCTGAGAAGGCAGACCAATTCTTAGAATATCACCATATTCATGCAGGCAAACATTTCAATCATGCAAACCAAATATTCCAGATGAGTAAACGTGTAACACCCGAACAGATAGATGAGATTCAGGAATCGTACAAGAGGGCTAAGGAGAAATATAAAGAGGTGATATGTAAGAAGTGCGGCACCACAAGGACAAGGTTTTCATGGACTGAACTGGATCTTGCCTCTATGGCACGTGTGGCCGGATTAGAAAAGCTTTACCTGCAATGCTACTACGAACCAACACTGCAAGCCCATGCAACAGTATCCTCTTTGATTACCAGAATGACAGTTCGAGAGAATGGACAGATTAGTTTCGATGAGGATGCACAGCGTGAAAGAGCCGATTTGGTGTTAATTGCGGCCCACAATCTTATGCTCTATATCCTCCAGGCTGAAAATGATCATTTCAGTATGGGATTGGACGATGAAATACGGGAGCGTTTTGCAGACTTCATACTCATTTGGGAAAGAAAGAAATGAGACGATGGAGAATCTTAACACTCCATACGCTTTTGGCTAACAAGACTAATTCAGCCGACGCAAAAAGCCGCGCGGCTGATTAGCGGCGAAGCCAACAAAAAAATGAAGATATGAGGAGGGGCAACCCCATGCGCGTATTCATTGGGCTCATCGGACGCTTGGTCTTCTGGATCGGTTTAATTCTCATAGTTGGTCACGCCGCTCTTGCATCGTACCAGGCAGGCGAAATCGGTATGGCCGTTCTAAAAGTAGTCTTTTTTCCAGTAACGTTCATCCTCTATCCTTGGTTCGCGGGACTCTGGTGGTTGTTCATTCTCTCTATGATCGGTTACTGGTTATCAACATTCATTGGCAGAATGGAAACGGTTGATTGATGCAACCAGCTAACAGTTCACGCCAGCGAACATGTTCTCGGGCTCTCGCTATCGCTCGGTCCTTGCGGCCGTGCCGCTGAGTTAAAACGAGCCATGGAAGGTACTAATGGAAAGGCAATACTCGCCGATATGGACTTTCTTATGGTTAAGCTTAGTGTCGGTGATGGCAACGTTTTGCGCATTTCTTTGGTTTAATGTTTCTGGGCTATCCTTGCTTGCTCTCTTTATGGGACTGGAGGGTACAGTATCCTTGGCGTCAGCATTATCACCTGCTACGGCTGAGTTGAGAGCGGCCTGTCATCACCGCGGTGCAAGAAGGTTGGCTTGGTGGATGTTTGAATCTTGGAAATATAGATCACCGGTGTCTTACAATCCTGCACTTTTTTATTTGGGCTTGCTTCTATTATCGACATCTTTGTTTCTTTCTTCTCTTAATTGAAATTTCGCCTAAATGCGCGGATAGCCAAAACTACAAGAAGCGATATTCGTGTAAGACAGTCAGGAAAGAGGAGGCTTCAAATGACAGACGAAGAACAAACTGAGAAGGAAACGGCGATACTGAAGCCTCGTAACTGCTTTGCATTGACCGGGTTCATCCTCGGTATTGCCTCTGTACTGCTGGCTTCAATTGGGATCATTCCGATACTTGCTATAATTGTCATTAATTAAACCTCGGGCTCTGCCCGAGTGACCCGAAAAGCTTGACAATTCCAGCGAGAATGATTTACCCCCATATACAATTGTGATGAATATACAAAAAATATTGTAATTTTGCGTTAAACTTTCTTTAACCGATTCACGAATAAAGTTTTTGAACATTTTACGCTTATATTTAAAAATAAACTGCAAAGTTTTTGATCCTGAAGTTGAATTTTTGGAGCAAGAGTGTTGCAAAACAAGAATCGTAAATCGGTTGTTATGAAGTATTTGATTTTTCAAAAAAAACTTTGTATAATGATGTTTTTAGACCCCTTCGAGGGGTCTTCATCAAACCACGTCCTATGGGCGTGGTCGGTGATTTTTCAGCGGCATCGGTTTGGGGAAGGTCAATGACCGTTCCGACAAGGGCAAAGTCCAAGCCTGGATTAGTCTCATTCTTGGTATCTTATACACGCTTGTGTACATATATCAGTATGGCCACATAAGGTGAACGGCTAACATTTTTCTGCACCTGACTGGCGTTCCGCTGCGCTCCACACCAGCCGGTGAGAAATGCGTTGGGCAGCATAATATGAATAAGACTATGGATGAAAATTATATATCGGTAATCGATGTTGCTAAAGAAGTTGGTAAAGCTAAACAAACCGTTTTTAAAGTCTTAAAACGTTTGGGCATCGAATCACAGAAAATGCGCGGGCCAGATAGCCGTGGACAGCTAATTGCTTACATAACGCAGGAAGAATCCAGATTGGTAAAAGCGGAAATACAGAACATGAGAGGGAGCGAATCTGACTTATCGGAACCCGTGATACCAGAATTTGGTGTATTTTATGTCGTTCAACTTGAGCCTGATCACGACCCTGGTCGGTTCAAGGTCGGGTTTGCTTCAAATATGGCGGAAAGACTTCGTGCTCATCGCTGCTCAGCACCCTTTTCGAAAGTATTGAAGACTTGGCCTTGTCGTTCGTTATGGGAAAAAACTGCAATTGATTGTGTTTGTAACGGGTGCAAAAGGTTACACACAGAGGTATTCCGAGTTGACTCAATTGATAAAGTCATCTCGA
>JAJSZT010000116.1 GCA_030272815.1 Deltaproteobacteria bacterium | reverse complement strand
AATTACCCCACCTTGAGGAGTACCTTTTTCAGGATAGATGATGTCGCCACCCTCCGCTACTCCGGCGTTTAACCACTTGCCGATTAAACGAAGAATACCACCATCGTTGACCCTGAGTCGGATCATCTCTCGTAATAAATTATGGGGGATGTTGTCGAATAGTCCTGTAATATCTGCGCTTAAGATCCAGTTGATGTTCAGTTTAATGCACTTTTCGCGAAGTTCGCTTAGTGCTTTGTGCTGGCTGTGTCCTTTGCGAAATCCATGTGAAAAATCATAAAAGATGGGTTCATACACGATACCCAATATGGTGGTCACTGCCTTTTGGACAATTTTGTCTTCCAATGCAGGGATGCCTATTGGTCTCTTTTCACCATCTTCCTTATCCACCCAAATACGCTTGACCGGCGTGGCAACGTACTGACCTCTTCGCAGTCGTTGGTGTAGATTATAGAGGTTTTCATCAAGACTTACGGCGTATTCTTTTGCCGTTATCTTGTCTACTCCGGTGGACTCGTTTTTGCGTAGTTGACGAAATGATTTTTGCAGCAAGGATAAATCTATCCTGTGGGCAAGAGACCTGAAGACTAAATCCGGATTTGCCTCTGCCAGCATCTTGATCCGGACAAGTGATGACTCACCCACTAATATTGGGGGCTTGTCATTTTCCGGACATTCTGAAACCAGTCTGGTATCGCAAGCTTCCTGCGACGCAATTCCCTGGTTTTCTGTTGATATGGTTTGTGATTTCTGTGTATCTCCCATAGTTCCTTCCAGAAAAACGTTATACCCTGCTTCACCTTCCCTGCAGTGGGTCGCTAAGGTTTCACTTCCCCACCTTCCCGTTCAGCAATCCATCGCTGAAACATCGGTATTATGATCCGCTAAGACTTCCAAATGTTTATCTCGGGTTTGTTCGCTCTTCGCTATCCGCACCCGATACCTTGTATCGTCCGTCTTTACGTTTGTGTCTTCTGCGTCAACCGCAGAACTCGCTGATAGGCAGGACTCTCCTCATCAGTGCCGGGATTTCGCCTATAGCCGGATTTCCCATTACCGTTCTTTTACGCAAGGAAACATTTGGATCTCCCAAGTTCCCGAGCTACCCCTATGAATACATGCCCTGGTCTAAGACCCCGGTGGTGTCCTGAATACTTGCCATAGCGTATTCAGGACTGCTGCCTTCCGCTCAGTACAAAGCGTCGGCTTTCTCCGCCAAAGACGGATTATCCACTGTCCACAACTATACATTTTTCGGGGCTCAATACAGAGCCTGTAACCTTGATCCGTCCGGCTTCGGACTTCCATTCCGGTTTCCCGTTCTGGTTTTGCCCGCAGACTTCACTACTAACCTGTTGGCTAAACTTTAGTTAGATGGGACTTGAGCCATTACGACTCTCACCCACAGGGTAACAATAACCAATTTCATGGGATTTCTCCCAATTCCAAGGTCTCGGATTTATCTTGGCACGAGGATTGAGTGGTTAGACCCTTTTACGTATATTTTTCAAGGTACATTTTTTGGCTTCGATAAAGTTTTTTTTGGGGGCCCAATGTATTCTTCCAAATGAATCAGATACTCCAATATGCGTCCAATCTTCCGAAAGAAAACCATCTTTCTCAAATTTGAATAAAAAATCCGCTTTTTCTCCTATTTCCAAATCACATGGGAGTTTACTGCTTAGGGGATCTGTGTAATCGTGAATTAATATTGCGTGTTTGTTCTTTTTTGTAATTCTTTTCCAAATTGAAGAGTTTTGTAAGTGCAGCATGCTACATTTTACTTTTCCTGGGCCAAAGTTGGTGGCAGATACAATTAATCTTTCCAGTGGTTCTGGAAAAGTTACGTGCTGTATCATTCCGACCATAAAATGTACTTTCAGACGAGCCTTAAGAATGACATCACGATAGATATTCCATCCAATAGATAAAGCAGCAATTAATAACGAAAAGACGCTCAAAATGATTGCAATTGTCTCTTTATTCATTTTTCAGTCCTAATCACTGCGGATGAACATCCGCAGGCTGCTCGGCGCTTTGCGCCTCACAACGTTTTAATAACCGGCAAAGAGTGAAGGCCTGCTCTTTAGGCCGTAGCTCTTGGTTGTCAGGTTGATTTTATTCGGTTAGGCTTATTTTGCATTCTACTGACCATATTGATAGGCACCTATCTTTTGGCCCGGCGTTTATACCAAGCTTTTATCTTCCCCCAAACAGCAGGTAAGTTTACACCGATACCGTAGAGGTTGGGTTTCATCTCAAGCATGGATTCATTCGAATGTGTGGATATAGCAGTTTCATCATCTACAAGCTCTTTTCTTATGTGTGCAGTACTTTGTTGTTGAGGTAGCAGAAATTCCTCTAACCTCGGCGTGTCAAACGCTTTCGTACTTTCAAACCAGTCGCCTACTGTAAGCTCCGTAATCTGCTCTACATTTCGTTCGAGTTGCTTTTTGATCTCAGGATTAGGTGTCAATTGGGAACGACGCTTCGCTTCTTCTTTTTGGATGTGAAGTGAGTGTAGAATTGCGCTCTTTAGATAGGAGCGGTACTTACTGTCAAGCGAATCAATATTGGTTTGATCAGCAGCAATGATGCTCATAAGTTCTTTGATTTCTTTAAAGAGAGCCTCTAATTCCTCTGGTCTAAAGCTCAATGCCTTACGAACGGGTGCATCTACATTCTCGGAAATCCAATTATTGTAGATTACAACGCAACGTCTAAGGTGTTCTTTATTTTTCATAAGGCCTAACCAGTTATTATATAGTTTCTGACTATTCCCGCAGATTTCATGATTGTTGACCAAAAATTGACAATAAAGCAGTTTTTCTAACTGTATATTGGATATTAAACAGAAAACCGGATAACCCCATTGAAGGTCTATCTCGCCAGACGTTTTAAGTTCGGATATCTTGCCAACTTCATAACGCCAAGATCGAACAATTCTGTTGTAGATTGTATTTGCATATCACAAATATTTAAGCGTTTCAATTTTTTACGTGAATAGCAGATATCTGTATCACATGCCAGCATCACCGTGCGGGGTTACTTGATGGCATAGCAGGAGCTACTCGCAAACCGCCGTGTCCACCCCGACCGGTTTAGCTATCTGCCGCAAATAATTGATGCAACTTGGTCATTAAATATTCTTTGTTACCGACTAATTTATTCTTCTCCAGAACGATTTTGTTATACAAGGTTATGTCTGCAGGGAGCTTAATTCGTCGATTTTCAGGAGCACAAATCACTGATAGTATTAACGCCAATATTGTTGCGTTAGAAATGATGAAAACACCTGAGGCCAAATCACCGCCATCTCTCTCAAATTTTAATCTTCCGATGCCAAAGTTCCTGCCAAAATCAATAAGATCATAATCTATTTCCGCATCATGTGTTTGAGCGCATCTTATATTGTGATAGACAAAATCTGCCAATTCGCCCCCATAGTTACCTAAGGGCTTATCTATATTCTCGTTATCTACCAAAACAATACGGACGCCGTCTGGCGGAGCAATCTTCCCTTGTGTGGAAAGATAATAAAGCAGATGTTGTTCATCAAATATGAACGCTTTTATACGGTCTCCGACTCGTTTCTTATGTTTGTATCTCTCTTTTGCCACTACGTCTACAACTGGTGCGATATTAAATATAGCATCTTCCATATCCCCTTCTTCCAAACATTGAAGTGCTTTTCTAATTCTTTTTTCAATTGCTTGTCGGGAAGTTTTTCTTGCCATATCTGTCCCTGATATAGATCGCTAATCAGTTATTATATAGTTTCTGACTATTCCCACAGATTTTTTGCCAATTCATAACACCAAGATCGAATAATTTTGTTGAAGATATCTTGCCAACTGCGTAACTCAAGAAACAGCAGTTTTCCATGTAGCTAATATTTGTATATCACAAATATTAAAACGTTTCAATTTGTTACATGAATAGCAGATATCAAAAGGCGCGGTAATGTTTCGCATGACCGGCTGGGGATGGCCACAGAGCGGAGCGGCTTGGCTATTCCCCGTCCGAGTCAATGCGATTGTTGGACGAAGCCGCTGCGCGGCAGAAAAAAAACCAAAATTAGTGTATAACTCCCATACTTGTCCAATTTCGGGCACTTTTTAAAAAGGAGTATACCATGAATTCAACAGAAGTAAATCGATTTAAGAAACTCTATCAACGTCACCTGAGATTACTCAAACTTCAGGGCAAAAGTCAGAAAACCATTGATGCGTACTCTCGGGCTGTACGTCGAGTCAAGGTGTAATCATGGAAATGGCCTCTATTATTCATCAATATTACAATGCATTTATGATCAAGTATGCTGATACTTCATTGCCTGGTCATCTGAAGGCAATGAATGCCATTTGTGGTTGCCGCACACCTGATTCCGGAGAACTTTATGTGCAGTGCACTGACTGTAATCACGCAGAATGGCGACCTCTATCCTGTGGACACCGTAGTTGTCCACAGTGTCAAAACCATGAAGCCAGTAAATGGATTGACCGGCAACAGAGCAAGTTATTACCTGTTCCCTATTTTATGGCTACTTTTACATTGCCATATGAATTAAGGTCATTGGCTTGGCACAATCAGAAAGCGGTGTATTCTATTTTTTTCACTTGTGTTGCCGGCACACTGAAGGATTTTGGTTTAAATCCAAAAAATCTGGGAGCAGAGATAGGCATGACCATGGTCTTGCATACTAATAACAGGAAATTAGACTTTCATCCTCATATGCATGTGGTGGTGCCAGGCGGCGGTGTGGATAAACGCAGACGTCAATGGAAAAAGAAAAAAGGGAAATATCTATTCAATAAAAAAGCCATGGCTAAAGTTTTTCGGGCCCGTTTTTTGACGGCTTTAAATGAAGCTGGATTTTCCATCCCCAAAAGAGCTCCTAAAGAATGGGTAGTTGAC
>JAJSZT010000115.1 GCA_030272815.1 Deltaproteobacteria bacterium | reverse complement strand
TGGTATTTAAACGGAAAATCATACAATTACTTGTTAGGGCTAAACAAGGAAAGTAGTTCCATATGGAAAGGAACCGGGTCACCGTTTTTGCGCGCTTTTCGGCTGGGTTCTTGGAAAATGGGCGAGCTATAATTCCCATACACCAAAATTGGAAACAAGGGGAGGACAGGGGAATGCGGTTGTCATCAATTTTTAGTCCAATGGTTGTCGTCGTATTGCTGATGATTCCATCGCCGCTGGTATTCTCGGCGGACAACGTTACAACGTGCCCGGAATACGTTCTCATCGGAAAGGTGACCGACCCCACGAATGTGCCCATTCCTAATGCCATCGTGAGAGTGAACCAGGGTGCAACTGAGCGTAAGACCGTGACCAGCAATGTAGAAGGGGACAAAGGTACCTATCAAATCGAATGTCTTGGGCCGAGCCCTTTCACCATCACTTTCAGTGCTCCCGGCTTTGGCACCATCACGGAAAAGGGTCGCAACATTACGAAAGACACAGAATGGTCGACGACGTTGGCCATTGAAAGCATCGGCGGGTTGTGGGTACTGGCCTTGTTTGTTCCGGCCGTTATAGGGCTCTTTGTGCCGCTCATCTCTATCTCTACGAGGGCGCGGTTAAAGGAGGAGGCTGAAGCTATCGGTGCTGTTGCCTCGCCTATCGGAGGGCATGAACTGTGTATCCGAATATGGGTGGCCTTACTGAACGGATTGACCTGGACGGTGGTTCTGGTTGCCATCTGGTGGAAGGCCGTGCTGCCGCACAACGTATACACGATGCAGCTCTTCAGTCCGAACCTGACATTCGATTTTTATGTTCCGCTGCTCGGCTTTTTGGGCGCCTTGTTATATGTGTTCGACGTATTTCGCGCTAAGGATAACGACAGGTTCAAAGGCAGGGAATTCGGCATGCGCATCGTAATGGCGCCGTATGTCGCCATCGTTGTCGTCGCCCTGTTCGGGAAGGACTTTAAATTTATGGACCTCACGTCGCATACGGGCCAGGGCACCTTGGCATTCGTGAGCGGTCTCTTGGTGGTGGCGTTCCTGCAAGGAATAATGGAGAGAACCAATGAGTTACTGGGGCGGTGGAGAAAGAATTGGATGAACTACAAGCCTTCACCGCTGGCTACGAAGTTCGATCTGAGCGAAGAGGAGGATCTGGTATTCCGTAGCGCCGGCATTCGACTACCCGAACAACTGCTCTCGCGCGAGGAGTCAGAACTCACGGCGACTGGTAAGAACTCGGACTTCGACGCTGGACTTGCACTCGCGCTGAAGAGGCGGCTGGAGTACGGGCGGCTCGGGGAGAAGATCGGGGAAGTGGTGTGGGGAAGACTGGCGGCTGACGGAGTGAGGACTGTGGACGAGTTTGGCGCTCTGCAGGACATTGCGCTCCAGAAGGTCGCGGACATGGAGCCGAAACTGGAAGTTTCGGTACTAAAGGAGCTGCGAGAGGCTGCCAAAAAACTGACCCAGGCTTAGACGGAGCAGGTTACCTGGGAAAATTAGGGGCAGGTCTTTCCATGCCACTCCCACACCCTTCTTCGCAATGATTCAAATTTTAGTATAGAAATGTTATACAGAAAGACCATGACACCAATTCGTCCCAAGGAGTCAACAACCACATGGGGTCAAAAATGACCACCAGCTCAACTCAAATCTATCAAATATTTTCTATCCTGAAAAAAAGAAACCTGTTTTTCATTGACAGCCGCACAACATCGGAAAGTCTCTGCAAACCATCCGCCCGCCTCTTGCAGCTTCCTTTCGCTCAACGAGATGTATTTATTGATCATTTTCAGGAACCTGATTTTATCAGAAAACAAATAAAACTGCTTATCCGTATTGCCGACAAGCACGGTGAAGCAATTGGCATAGCGCATCCACATATAATTACATATAACATTCTTCGCGAATTACTTCCTGAACTGCAAAAAAAAGTTCAACTCGTCCCTGCATCAAAGCTTGTGCATATTCTATCATAGGCTGAATTTTATATAAAGCCACTCCCACTCCGTACACGTTTATCTCCATTTGTAACCGTTCACGGTTGTCGGTTCACAGTTCACAGTTTTTTCAATGAACTATGCAACGATTGAAGCATGATAACTAATCAGGTTGCACAATCTATCCTTATTCGTTATGTTTACAGTTCACGGTTCACGCCTCACGGTTGATTGCCTCGAAGCATGGAACCGTGAACCGATAACTGTAAACCGTGAACGGTTACAAACATACAAAATTACATTTTTATTGTTAACATTTTTTATGCATGGTATTTAAACGGAAAATCATATAATTATTTTTAGGCCCTATAACGAAAGGGAGGGGGATCTAAGTCATGTTAAACACAGAAAATTTACTTTCAAGGATCACGATCAATCCAAAAATAATGCTCGGCAAGCCGACTATTCGGGGTATGAGAATCACCGTGGAACAAATACTGCGGGCACTTTCGGGAGGTGTGTCGGAGCAGGAACTGCTTGAAGAGTATCCAGAACTTGAGAAAGAGGATTTTCAGGCGGTGTTCGCATATGCAACATGGCTGGTCGAAGAGGAGCAGGTGTTTCCCGTCAGAGTGTCCACATGAATTCATCCAAACTGAGATTCCTCGTTGATGTAGGTGTGGGTAAAGGAATCGAAAAATATCTGCGGGGAGAGGGTTATAATACGAAAGCTGTGAGAGATATTGATCTCCGTATGGAAGATGAGGAAATTATCCGCATCGCCGTCACGGAAAATCGTATGGTTATCACAATGGACAAAGATTTCGGAGAGTTGGTTTATCATTCCTCAATGGAACATAGTGGAGTTCTGCTCCTGAGGCTTGAAGATGCCACCGGCTCCGAGAAATTGCAGGTCGTAAAACACATTATGAAAAATTATTCGGATCGGATCAAAAACTGTTTCTGCGTATTTCAGAATGATAAGTTCCGAATCAAAAAAATAAATCGGTAACTGAGTGTTGGTTCCCCCAACAACTTCGTGGTGACCGGATGGGCCAAGTATATTCGACCAAAAAGGTGAACAAAATGCGTGAAGCTAAGTTTTACGAAACAGAGACAACGGCGAGTGATGCTACACCAGTGCGTTTCGTCTATGACAAAGAGGCAGACATTCTGGAAATCTTTTTTGGCGAGAATGAATCTGCTACAGGTGTCGAATTAACCGATCATGAAACTATGGTGTCAAAGCTTGAATTATAAACAAATGAAAGTTTAATTCATAATTCAAGCTTTGACACCGATTCGTGGCTTTGGCAAGATATCAGTTATCATCGCAATCTCTATTCAACACTGACGATCCTTGGAGATTTTATCCTAAATATGAATGAGTATGAAAAAATAGCTCAAGCTAATAATATCTATTTGGACGCCAACGTGTTATTCAAGACGATATTATATGAAGGTAAAAGTTCCAATTTGGTCAACGTGCTGATATATCCAAGTAGAATCCAAATGTTTAGCTCCTACGTTGCTTTAGGTGAATGGATCGGCAAATATAACCGAAAAAACGAACAAGCTACAATCGGCGGCGCAGAAGGTTATTTATATCAATGTCGACAATTGATGAATGATTTTGATGTTAAAAAAATAAAACGTGCTGAACCTTCAAAGGACAAAAGTCAGTTTATCAAATGCTCTAAGTCTTTGTCGGATAAGTATCCAAAAATTGGTGGTGCAGATATTTGGCATCTATTGGCCGTGTTGGAACTTAAACAAAATAAACCTGATATTATAATGCTTACGTTCGACAAGAATTTAAAAGATGCTGCCCTTAAAGAATTAATTGATGCGGTTTATGGGCACGACCTTAATGAACCTGAAAAAATGATAGAAGAATTGCGCTGTAGAAATAAATGGATAAAGCCATAGTTAAATTTATTCAATATCAAATAATTTAAGTGTAACTTTATTGATTTAAAAAATGGGAGAGTGCTGAAATGAAAAAGATGATAATTTTCTTGGCAATTCTGACAGTTTCACCTGCCATTTCATTTGCCGAAAGAAGTAGTTGTCAAGGCTGTAAACCATACACCCCAACGCGTCTTGAATGGTTAGCAATGGAAATGAATATTGATATGAAAATAGAATTGAAAGACGGAATCGGAATAGATATGTGTTTTCGGCCTTCTCATCATGAAGACGCTATAATAATAAGAGTAGTTCATGAACCGAATAAAGATAAAAGTGTAATTAATAATTGGATAAAACGAGCGAGAAAATTAATAAAAAGTAAAGCTTCTTCGAAGGGTTGGGAAAAGTGGTTAAAAATAAATGAATCTGTACATTCACTATAAGCGATGTGTTTGGGCCTCAAAGAGGTTTAGCTTGAGTCACTTCATATGATAAATCTGTGGGATTAGTCAGAAACCATATAATAACTGGTTCGGCCTACTAACCAATAATTGAGGAGCGGATTCCTATGGCTTTGTCAAACTATTACGCGCCTACTGAACAGGAACTCAGCGGCGCGCCCCCAAAGGTCTTATACGAATTGCAGATGTTTCGTGCATCAGTGGCGCGTTGTGTAAACGGTGATGGTAATGCAGATCCAGTCCTTCACAATATCTCGCTTGAAGCAACTCTACTTCATGCACGCAATCTTCTTGATTTCTTCTGCGGTAAGAAAACGAAGGACGATGACATTCGTGCAGCCCACTTTCTCCAGGAATCGGAAACAAAGTGGTGGAAGTCAAGTCAGCTGGAATACTTAGCCGCCCTTAAGAAAGATCTCAACTACAGCATTAATCATTTGACGTACCGGCGTGTACAGGGTAAGCCCCGCTGGGATCTTGTAAGAATATCAAGGGGCATAGAAGCTGCTTTCAAGGAGTTCATAGCAAGGCTACCAGATAATGAGCAGATGGCCTGGATCTTGGAGGATGGTGGCCGAACAACGGCGTGAACCCGACCTGAACAAGCTTTGGTTCTTTAGTTGAAAGGCTTTGGCAGTTATTCAACTGTCGTCGCCCGGAGGGTTACGCGAGACATGAAGAATGGTCAAAGCTTGAATAGTGAATAAGGACTGTTTGCTTGCAAATTCAGCATGTTTGTCTGACCATCTGTACTTGACCGCAGAAGCCGCGCCGTTTTGGAACATTTGTAATTTTGCGGCAGCTTATCACTTTTTTGATAGTTTTTCGGATAATGTCTGCGTCAAGTGAGCAGTACGAATGTTTTTTGAGGAAAAAAGTGGAAATATACCTCGGAAGGTTGCAAATTGCGTTTTTTTCGGTGAGCAATGAGCATCAAGAGCAAGGCGCGAGGGCGCGAAATAGCAAGCTATTTCAAACCTGAGCAACACAGCTATTGATGTTCAGGGCCAGCGAAAAATCGCAAGTTGTGGCCTTTCGAGG
>JAJSZT010000114.1 GCA_030272815.1 Deltaproteobacteria bacterium | reverse complement strand
TGTTGGCAACAATTACCACGTCAACTTATAAACTAATGTACGTCCCGCAAGTCCGCCCAAAGAATTGAAGAATGTCCGTATAGAGCGACCAGATTTTCACGGTGAATGGAACTATAAAATCAAACCGACAGTTGATATAATATAAGGGTTATTTATTTTCAGTTCCTATTCGCGTAATTGTACAGTCTGGGTGGTTGAAAAAAGCATTCTTTGAACAAAAAAATGAGAGTGCGGATGATCAGGTATTCAAGCAGGATAGGGGAATCTCACCATAGTCATCAGTATCAACATCACCATTTGCGTAAGCCTCGTGCCATCCTTCCGGCACCGGCATCTTGTCGTACAGGTAATCCCGCCATGATTCTAAAAGAAGCCTCCGACATCCCATAAAATCAGCCGCACATATTACCTTATCACCTGTTGAAGATGCAAGATTGTCCAACCAGCGACTTCCTTCCTCTGAACGTAGGAGATGGTGGTCGATAATTAATGTTGCAACGCTTCCGGCAAGGCGGACAGCATTGTAATGTGCTCTTTTCTTCTGTTCAGGTGTCAGGTATGACAGATATAATGGTGGTCCTGATACGAGTACAATATCAGGTTTCCAATGCAATATATGAGATATAGAATCATCATAAAGGAGCTGGATATCAGAGGCATGGACAAAAACTTCCTTACCGTCTTGAATACGTGTCATCATAACCATTCCAAGAACGCTATCCTTTTCACCATGCGGTTGGGGGCCTGAGAAAGTCATCAAACCATTTGTTTGTCCTTCAACAATAGGAAGTTCCATGTTCAGTAAGCTGGACAGGTCATAGTAGCGTATAGATATTTTGTCGGAAGCATCACCAGGATCTTTGCACCAGAAACGGGTGTTCCGGCATGCTTCAATGACCATTCGTGCATTGAGTTGATAAGGATTAGGATTCACCAGGGGTATGTGGTCACCGTGATAATGGCTGATGACCACATCGGTGGCGCTTTTAAGTGACTCAATTATTTTTTCTCTAATCTTTGCGCCTACAGCAACCTGAAAAGGATGCGGCAGCTTACCGTGGCGACTATAACCTAAAGCTACCCCAGGATCGATAATGATTTTACGATCCTTTACTGTTACCACTACGCAAAGTCCACGAACCCCAAGAGATTCTGTACCGATTATCTCAATTTGCACGGGTATTTTCCTGCCTGATTCAAATAACTGTCACAGAAGATAATTTATTGTAATAATTTGCCTGGTCACTTCATCCTCATAATCTCTCATCGTTGTGTATGTGATTTTACCCATGAGCGTACTAATTGAGCCCTGTCGATGCCTGAGCGTTTGGATTCCCTGTTTAAAGCCTAATTTAATCGCTTCTTCTGAAGACAGCAATCTAATCAATATCAATAGATATCGGCCTTGTGCCTACCGACGTAATTTCCAAGTCTTTAAGAGCATAAGGGCCAAACTTTGCCAGGATATGGCTTTTGATTTTTCCTTTGCTCCGCCCTTTTTGGATGGCTCCGCAGAAAATTGTCGCTCTAAAGCAAAATGTAAGCAATATTCACGATCTTTTATCGTAACAACATACAATTACCTGTATCCGACCACTGACAACCATGAGTCAAACATAGACCTGACCCCCTGCCCTTTGATGGATCGCCCCCACCCCGCCGCATTGACCGTATTGACCAACGTCTGTGCCGGCGATGTCCATATGCTGCTTGATAAATATCTCAACACGGGAATTCTTCCTAATTTTTCCCTTTATCCTTACAATTATTCAACATAGTCAACTACGTTCTTCAGTTCAATTACCACGTCAACTTATAAACTAATGTACCCGCAAGCCCTTCCCCACCGAAGGTCAAATTCTAAAAGAAAAACCGTGCCGTGTTCGGCATTCTTATAGAAAAGAATGCCGAACACATCTATGTTACATTGATTTCTCCTATATCTTTCAGTAGCCTGTTCATCCGGGATCTTTCAATTTCTTCCCTGAAGGTTTGAAGTATCTCCGAGATGACTTTCAACCCGGCAGTCTGGGCAACCGGAATATTGTCTATCCCACTGTCTTCAAGGGACTCGACGACGAACTTTATCGTAAGCGTATTGATATCGCGGGCGGGCTGATAGGTCAATTCCTTATACTCCTCCGTCCGTGTATCGGAAATAATGCCGCATGCCACCAGCTCATAAAGGATTTTATGCACCAGACGAATAGGGATATCAAGCCTCTTAGATATTTCTGTGGCTGTCAGCGGCCCCCTGCCCTCCGCAAAATTTCTCACCAATAAATGGCAGATCTGAAGGGAGAGAAGCTTCTTGAAATAATCGCTTATACGGAGGGAATCGGGCTCAAATTCATAGGTATCTACATTCTGATGGGCAAAGGAAAGCTCCGCTCCGAAGAGAACGATAAGCCAGCTCAACTGTAACCATATCAGGAAGAGGGGCAACGCCGCAAAACTTCCGTAGATGGCGTTGTATTTTGCTGCACCGACCTGAAAGGTGATATAGGCCCACTGGATAATCTGGTAGACTGTGCCGGCAATTATCCCCGCCAGAATACCCGACGAAAAATGAACCTTTGTGTTGGGTATAAAGATATAGAGAAAGGTGAAAAGAATCCATATCAGGCAATAGGGCAAAAACCTCAGAACGGAAAATATGACGGTGCTGAATATTCCCAGAAGCGCCACCTTTTCCGTTATAAGCGTCACCTGGGTGGTGATGAACACCGTTACACTGCTTGCCATTATCATAAGAATTGGGCAGAGGAGCATTACTGAAAGATAATCGCTGAATTTTCTTCCCAGAGGTCTTGCTTTTTTTATTCCCCAGATATCATTGAATGAATCTTCGATATTGCCGAGCACTTTTATTACCGCCCAGAAGAGAACAATCACACCCACACCCACAAGAAGCCCCCCCTTCGTATTTGCGAGCAGGGAATGGGCAAAACCGATTATTTTTACTATAATCTCCTCCTGTCCGGCAAACTGCTCCAGAAGCCGCTTCTCAAGAAGCTTTTCAAAACCGAATCCCTTGGCTATTCCAAAGGACATGGCGGCCACAGGGACTATGGAGATCAGGGAATAGAAGGTAAGGGCAGACGCCCTCAGTTGGCATTTATCCTCAGCAAATCCACGTGTGGACAGGAGGAAGATTCTTAATTGTTTGATGAAAAACGATTTTTTTCGCGGCAGGTTCTCTAAGCGAATTCTCCAGATATCATCTTTCATGAAATCAATGAAGCGCGATATAGCGAGCAAAATATTTTGCATCGGCAATCTCCTCAAGTTTGATAGGGGCGGTACCGGTGTCAAATCGTAACACCTTGTCCTTTATCGCAAGGCCTAAGTCACTCCGGCTTCTTGATTTAGCTTCCCTGGTGCATAGGAAAAACATTTTTCGCATATAATCAGTATCTGAGCTGCCCATTAAATGAAGACCCTTTGTTTCTACCACGTATACCTGTTCGTAGTCGTCCTTTTCTTCTGAAGCCGTAGCTGTAAAGATGAAATCAGGGTTGATTTTGTGCTTTTGCCAGCCCTGTAAGGCGTAATTACGCCCATATTTTGCAACAACTGACCTTTTATCAAGTTCGCCTTCTCTGAAGATGTTTTTTATGTGCCTGGAAATTACGGATTTATCCCTGTCGAAGAGTGCAACCATGTGCTTCAGACTCAGCCATACAGTATCCTCAACCAGGTTAACCTCTAAAGACATTTGTCCGTCTTCCGTTTGATATATGACTATCTCGCCTTTATTTCCTTGAACATTCATGTTTCAGATAATTTTACCTTTTGTTGTGAAAAATGCCGACCTTTACGCCATTTATCCTTACAATTATTCAACATAGTTAATGCCTGAACGAAAAGTCATGTTCAGGCAAAATCCGAATATCGAAATCCGAAATCCGAAACAAATTCGAATACCAAATGACAAAATGACCAAAACTAACACATTGGAAATACAATGTTTTTGTCATTAAAAAATTCGTATTTGGGTCATTGTTTCGTATTTCGTGCTTCGAATTTCAAATTTCTGACCGAAAACAGGGGTTTTCGTTCAGGCACTAGTTAACTACCTTCTTCAGTTCAATTACCACGTCAACTTATAAACTAATGTACTCTATATCTGGTTTGTGAAAGACTTTCCCATGACGGTAACCGGCAAGCTGCAAAAATTCCATATGCAAAAAATCGCAATTGAAAAAATGAGCAGATAACAGCTTAAGGTTATCTTAACCTCTGTTCGGCAAGCTTTAACGCTGCCTTGTAAGTTGATATATTCTCTTTTTCAGATATACTGGCTACATCCAGAAGGTTGTTGGAAATCTCATCAACTTTTTTAAAAACACTTTTTTTATCATATGGGATATTGTGCATCTTATCAAATACTTCCATTGCAGCATTGCTGACACCGCCGGCGTTTATCATAAAGTCAGGGGTATAAAAAATTCCTTTCTTATACAGCAGTTCACTATCTTTTTCCTCATCTTCTAACTGGTTATTTGCAGCGCCGGCCACGATCTTACATCTAAGCTGGGGGATAGTTCTGTCATTAAGTATCCCGCCCAGAGCATTAGGTGAAAACAGATCACAATCAACAGAATAAATCTCATCTATGCCGACAACTCTGAATCCAACCTTGCTCCCGGCATAATCCTGTATCCTTTTGATTTTGGCTTGTTCAAGCTCGCTGACAACCAAATTTACTCCATCATCAATGAGTTTTTTTGCAACCTCAAAGCCCACGTGCCCCAGACCCTGGAGTGCGATCGTCAATCCCTTTAACAAATCCTTGCCGAAAACTCTTTTTACACTTAATTTAATGCCGTCATAGACACCGTGTGCTGTAAATGGAGATGGATTCCCGCTGCCGCCCCTTGCTTCTGAACAGCATACAACGCAGACTTTATCTGTTTTGCTTTTTATTTCATCCAACATAAAGTCCATGTCCTCTACAGTTGTCCCCACATCCTCCGCTGTAATGTATCTTCCTTCAAGCATTATTAGAAAGTTGGCAAAAGACTTGAGGAGTTCAGGTGTTTTCCCCCTCTCATCAAGCCAGGCAACAGCCTTGCCGCCCCCAATATCCAGATTAACTGATGCGCTTTTGTACGTCATACCCCTGCTAAGCCTGAGGACGTCTTTTACTGCATCAAGCTCTTTTTCATAAGCCCAAAGCCTTAAACCGCCTATTGCAGGCCCCCTTAGAGTAGAATGTATTCCGACAATAAACCTGGCATTAATTGCTTTGTCATAGAAAAATACGACTTCCTCATGCCCCATCTCTACCATCATTTTTTTAACTGCCGGATAAGTTGAGGCATTAACTACATCTCTTGCAGAAGGTTCTCTATTTCTCAAAAAGTCCAGCCTTGTGATGCTTCTTTCTTTCATGAATTCAAATATATCCATAATCACACCTTCCTTTCACTAAGTTGAACTATTTTTTGCGAAGAAATGTACCAGGATATTGATGCAGCAAGGTTTGCGAAAAGCGCAGGCAATGCCCATATGCTGCTTGATAAATATCCCAACACGGAAATTCTTCCTGA
>JAJSZT010000113.1 GCA_030272815.1 Deltaproteobacteria bacterium | reverse complement strand
GACTTCACCCATTCGTCGACTTCCTGTTTATTGAACTTCCAAAGCCGACCGATCTTGTGCCCAGGCATATTTCTTTCACTAATCCACCTGTAAACTGTATCCCGCTTGATACCGAGATAAGTAGCGATTTCATCCACAGAAAACCATCGGTCTTCCATCATTTGTCTCCATTCACGTTTGGCATCGTAATGCCCTCTTTCAAACGTATAGTCATAACTCAAAAAAATATATTATAAAAAATCCATTGTCAATCGGTTTATCCGAGTATATAATCGGTTTAACCTGATTTGACCGATTATTTGAAAGGCTCTAATTGAACAAACTTGCCGGCATATATATACATATTCCTTTTTGTATTAAAAAATGTCCTTACTGCGACTTTTACTCCATAACAGACCAGTCCCTTAAACAGCCATTTATCGAGGCCTTGATCCGGGAGATGCAAATGGTCTCAAGACCTTCTTTAGTATGCGACACCCTGTATTTCGGAGGCGGCACACCTTCGGTTTTCAAAGCAAAAAATATAGAACGTATTATTGAGAATGTATACAGGTTATTCAATTTTCTTCATGACACCGAAATAACCATAGAAGTCAACCCGGGCACTGTTAAGCATGAACATCTTACGGAATACAAAAGTGTCGGCATTAATCGTATCAACATAGGGGTGCAGTCTTTTAATGATGAATTTCTTAATTTTCTTGGCAGAATTCATTCAAGTAATGATGCAGATCTAACAATAAGAGGGGCACGAAAAGCAGGGTTTGATAATATTGGAATTGATCTTATTTACGGCATTCCGGGTCAGACAAAAAAAATGTGGCTTTCTGATTTGCAAAGCGCTATTGAATTTGAGCCCGAACACCTATCCTGCTACATGCTCACATATGAGAAAGGCACTCCATTGGACAGAGAGCGCCGGCAAGGCAAGTTTAAACCTGTGGCCGGCTCTCTGTTAGCCGAGCTTTTTGAAACAACGATGGAATATTTAACTGCTCATGGTTATGTTCAGTATGAAATATCAAACTTTGCAAAAAGTGCTTCCAAAATATCCAGACATAACTTTAAGTACTGGTCTTTCTCACCATACCTGGGGTTTGGACCATCCGCCCATTCATTTATAGAACCCCGGCGTTACTGGAACTGCCGCAGCGTAAAGAAATATATAGAGAATATAAAAGAGGGCAGGGTGCCTATAGAAGAAAAAGAAATTTTAAGCAAAGAGCAGCGTATGATGGAGATGGTTTATCTTGGGCTGAGGAAGACTGACGGGATAGACATTGATGCTATTGATGAAAACCTTGGTATAAATTTTCGCCAAATATTTGCAGAGAAGATAAAGCAGCTTGAGGAAGACGGATATATACACCAGATTATGCCTGAAAACCGCTGCGTACTTTCAAGAAAAGGGATGCTTTTTCTGGACAGCATAGCCCCCATGTTTGATTGTTTTGAACGTTTCTAACCCGTATTTCTAACAAGTTTAGTTTGCCGTAGACGCAAGGCGCAGGCCATGAAGTCGTGGTACTTCACTACGAATGGCCTGCAACACAGCGAATGCGGTGAAATCAGCTTGTTAGAAATACGGGTTATGTGCTTCTGAGCCTGCGAATATCGCCTATTCGGATTGTAACGTTCTTTGAGTCGAAATATTCTATTAATGGGATTAAATATTTACGTGTAGTGCCAGTCATCTCCTTAAACTGGGGGGTCGTTATCTCTCCGTGTGTTAAAAGAAAATCTACCAGTCTTTTTTTCAGATTAGTTACAACCTCCGCATGGAAATAAAGTTCTTCTTTTGTTTTGATTATTAGCCCTTCCTCTATAAGAAGCATAAGCACATCTTTGGCTCTTTTTGCATCAATATCAAGTGTTTTACTCAGATCTTTGAAATATGGAGGACAGAGTCCGCTTTTAAGATATGTAGTCAAAATTTTTTCTTTTACTTCAGCCTGATCGCCTCCAAGGGAAACAGTATGTGAAGAAAGGCGGACAGTCTCTCCCTCAGAAACGACTTCTTTGTTCTTTATCATCATGTCGAGCATAAGATTAAAAAGTTTTAAACCAGCCGAAGGCAGCTTGGACTTGAGTTCTTCTTTGGGCATACCGGCTTTTAGCGGATTTGTCCTGTGATAATTTTCAAGAAAGAATGAAATTTTTTTATTTAGATTTTCATAGCAGTTTTTGTGGATGTAAATTTTGTTTTCCCTGTCGGCACATTTGACTGTCTTTATTGACATTAGCTTTTGCAGTGCATTATCAAGCTGTTTTTCAGGTATATTTGTCATAATTTTGAGGTCTGAGAATGAGATCCCTTTATAACCGGCATTGTCAACATGGTAGGCAATGATTTCTTCAGGCGGCTGGGTTATCAGAGTTTTTAATCCTTCAGAAATACTTTTTTTGAACCGTTTATGCTTTTGGGGAAGCGGGTTTAATATTTGTCCTCCGCCGATTGTGCGTACAGGAGAATAGCTTCGGATGACGAATTTGTCATCCCTTACGACTGCGACTGGGGAATCAAGCCGAATTTGGGCAACAGTAGTTTCTCCCGGGATAATTTCGTCTTTATCAAGCAATACAACATGGCCGAGAATTTCACTGGTACCTGTATGGAATCTGATGAGTGTGCGGTTTTTAACGGGTTTTTTATTGCTTTTAAGAAAGTGAATAGACACGTCAAGCATATAGCTCGGTTTTAAAGCGCCCGGGCTGGATACCACTTCCCCTCTTTGCACGGAAGCTTTCTCAAGCCCCTGAAAGTTAATAGCTGTACGCATTCCGGCTTCCGCAATACTGACGCTCTGATTATGTACCTGAATACCGCGGACCTTTGATGTAATGCCGGAGGGATATATCATAACGGTATCGCCGGTCTTGACATGTCCTGAAATCAGGGTGCCTGTAATAACTGTGCCAAACCCCTTCATGCTGAAAACTCTATCTACAGGAAGACGAAACAGACTTTTTACAGAACGGCTGGGAGTCATTGCGCTTAATTCATCAAGGACTTTTATAAATTCAGGAATTCCCTGGCCTGTAACAGATGATACCGGCAGAACCGGTTTGCCCTCAAGAAATGTCCCCCGGGTAAATTCGTTTACATCTTCGATTACAAGCTCCAGCCATTCTTCATCCACAAGGTCTGTCTTTGTCAAAACAACGAGACCTTGTTTTATTTCCAGAAGAGTGCAAATTTCCATATGCTCTCTTGTCTGAGGCATTACTCCTTCGTCAGCCGCGATAACCATAGCAAGAATATCAATACCGGTAGCCCCTGCGACCATATTTTTTATAAATTTTTCATGGCCGGGCACGTCAACAATACCAAGATGCTGACCGCTGGGAAGATCAATAGAGGCAAAGCCCAGCTCAATGGTTATGCCGCGAAGTTTTTCTTCCTTTAACCGGTCGGTATCTATGCCTGTAACAGCCTTGATAAGAGCGGTCTTTCCGTGATCTATATGTCCGGCTGTTCCGAGAATTATCTGTTTCATGTTGATTTTTTATTGCGGAAATATTCTGCTATATAAGAGGCTCCGACAAGGAAAATTCCCATACATGCTACGTATACAATATTTGCGCCGGGAAAGAAAAAGCGGGAGAGTAAAACGGCAAAAGCAGCCCCAAGTACAACTCTTATTATAAAAATATAGAATCTGGTCATAATTTAAGCCTATAATAACGGGAATCGTTTACGGTTAACGGTTTACAGTTAACAGTTAATCAAAACATAAAATTGTTAACTGTAAACCGACAACTGTGAACCTGAGTGGTTATCATCCTTCAATTATTACAAAATTCATTAAAAAAACCGTGAACCGTGAACCGTGAACTGTAAACTGTTACGACAGGTTTTTTAAAAGTTATTTTTTAACAAAATTGAGCTTTAAGTTCATCATTATTGATATAGGGTGTCAAGGGGAATGATATTCCCTGGGCTCGGTTCCTTTTTTAAAAAGAGCTGTAATGGCATTGGGTGATTTTGCATTCTCCGGAAGTCCGGTGACAGGGTCTATATACACCTGTACCACATCGTCAGGGATATCAAAGTATTGAAAAGGCTTGTCTGCCAGAGCTTTTTCCATAAATTCCATCCATATGGGAAGAGCCGCTCTTGCGCCTGTTTCCCGTTTCCCCAAGGTAACAAACTTATCCCGACCCACCCATACACCCGTTGCAATTGACGGGGAAAATCCGACAAAAAGGGCGTCTTTACATTTATCTGTAGTCCCTGTTTTCCCGGCAACAGGATGTTTTATAATATTTGCTTTTTGACCGGTACCTTCTTTTACGACCGCAATAAGCATGTCTGTCATTATTGCGGCACCGGTACGTGACATTACCAGCCTTTTCTTTGGTTTTGCACGCCAGACAATGCGTCCGTTGTGGTCAACAACTTCCATTACTCCGTACGGCTTTATACTTTTCCCCCTGTTTGGAAAAACCGTATAGGCAGAAGTCAATTCTAAAAGAGTCACTTCAGAAGTTCCTAGAGCAAGAGATAAATTTGGAGAAATAGTAGATTCAATGCCGAGTTTGTATCCGAACTGGACTACAGACGAAGGGCCAAGCATTTCTATTAGCCTGACTGCCGGTATATTTTCAGAAAGAGCAAGAGCTTTTCTAAGAGTTATTTCACCTTGATAAGTTTTGGAAAAATTTTCAGGCTTCCATGTTTCGCCTTTTTTTCTTCCTTTAAAGGCAACAGGGGCATCCAGTATCATCATGTTTTGCGTGAAACCTTTTTCAATTGCATGAGCATAGACAATTGGTTTAAAAGCTGAACCTGGCTGTCTCCTTGCAACGGTGGCTCTGTTGTATGGACTTTTATAAAAATTTTTGCCGCCGATCATGGCAAGAATTCCTCCTGACTGAATGTCAAGGCAGACAAGGGCACTTTGAGGGTCAGGATTAATTATTCCCTGCTGTTTCATCCTTGACTCAAGATCTGAAATGCCCTTTGCAATTGCATCCTCAGCCGTTTTCTGCAGCTCATAGGAAAGAGTAGTATATATTGTAAGTCCTCCTTTATAAAGCCTTGATGAGCCTATAATATTTTCAAGAAAATCTTTAACATATTCAACAAAATAAGGCGCTTTGATCGAGTGTTTATTTTTTTTTGATAAGTTAAGTGTTTCATTTAATGCTTTATTATATTCTGTTTCATTAATTATGCCTGTTTCCAGCATTTGTTTTAATACAATGTTTCTGCGCTTTATTGCTAAATCTCTGTTGACCAGCGGAGAATATCTTGAGGGAGCTTTTGGCATGGCTGAAACAAGTGAGCATTCAGCAAGGGTTAAGTCTTTTACTGATTTGTTAAAAAATATTCTTGCGGCAGATTCTACTCCATATGCGCCGCTGCCGAAATATACCTGGTTGAGATACAGCTCCAGTATTTCATCCTTGGTATACCGGCGCTCCAGGTGAAAAGCCAGAAAAGCTTCCTTTAATTTTCTGACAAGGGTCTTTTTTGGATTAAGGAAAAGCGTTTTTGCGAGCTGCTGTGTGATGGTGCTTGCTCCTTCAACAAATTTTCCCGCCCATATGTCCTTTATTATGGCTCTAATAATTCCTTTTACGTCAATTCCACTGTGAGTGTAGAAGTTTCTGTCTTCTGTTGTAATCATGGCTTTTTTGAGATATTCGGGTATGATTTTAAGAGGTACCGGGTCCCTTTTTTCTGCAAACAGTTCTGCTATCAGTACCCTGTCTGATGAATATATCCTGGTGATTGCAGACGGCCTGAAATTTTCAAGGGAGCTTATCTGGGGCAGGTCGTGCCTCAGAGCTAAAAAAAAACCCGCTAAAATTC
>JAJSZT010000112.1 GCA_030272815.1 Deltaproteobacteria bacterium | reverse complement strand
TTGACGGTGGTGGACGAGATCATGTTAAGATTCAAATAGTGTAACGCTCGAAACCCATTTCACTGACAAAATAGTGTAACGTCTTTTACCCCGCCTTACCCCGCCCTCGTCCTCTGAAAAAAATACCCCGCAGACCCCGCCGCAAACGCAGCCTTTAAAACCTCGTTTTTTTAAATTACCTTTCAATGCTTTGGGAAAAAAATTGTATTTTCATTACGTTACAACGGAGAAAATACAATGTCGAAATCTTCCTCTCGAAAACGTCCCTGTTGCATTTGCCGCAAGTGGTTTCTCCCTGATGTCCGTCAAAAAAACCGTCAAAAAACCTGTGACAATCCTGAATGCAGAAGAGAACACCATCGAAGACAATGTGCAAAATGGAACGAAAAAAACAAAGAATATTTCCAAAGCAATTACCTGAACAAAAAACTGGAAAAAGTCGGTAAGCCCCCACCTGAAACAGGCGCTTCACAACCTGTCACACAAAAAATTCCCATACCTGGATGCCGAGAGAGTTGCGGGACGTACATTAGTTTATAAGTTGACAGGGTACTTGAACTATGATATCTGGTTTGCATGCCACGCCAATCAAGAATAGATGCGCCGGGTGCGCTTCATCATATTATTGCCAGAGGTATAGAACGCAAAAGGATATTTACAGATGGTGTCGATAGGGATAATTTTTTAAATCGACTTGGAAATATCCTTACGGAAACCCAAACAGCCTGTTTTTCCTGGGCGCTGCTTCAAAATCATTTTCATTTATTGCTGCGAACGGGAACCACATCAATTTCCACCGTAATGCGCAGGCTTTTGACCGGTTACGCAGTGTCCTACAATTTTCGGCATCGCCGGCATGGACATCTTTTTCAGAACCGTTACAAATCCATTTTGTGTCAGGAAGATTCTTATCTCCTGGAACTGGTTCGATATATCCATTTAAATCCCTTTAGAGCCGGCATTGTGAAAGATCTAAGGGGATTAAACAGTTATCCCTATTGTGGCCACAGTTGCATTTTGGGAAAAAAGACAAATACATGGCAAGATAAGGATTATATACTCAAATTATTTGCTTCCAATAAGGCTGTAGCTATCCGCAGGTACCGCGAATTTGTCAAAAAGGGAATCGAACAAGGGAAGCGGTCCGATCTTATTGGAGGCGGTCTCATACGCAGTGCAGGCGGATGGTCGGCGATAAAAGCATTGAGAAGAATCGGTGCATACCAAAAGGGCGATGAGCGCATTTTAGGAGACAGTGACTTTGTTAAAAAAGTACTTGCCCAAGCTAAGGACAACTTTGAGCGCAAATATCATCTTAAATCAAATGGGTTTAACTTTGAAAAGGTACTTGGACGAGTTGCAGAATTGTTGGACTTAAAACCTGAGCAGGTATTGGCCGTCGGGAAATATAAAAAGACGGTTGCAGCTCGCAGTTTGCTCTGTTTCTGGGCAACGAGTGAGTTGGGAATAAGTCAAAGCGAATTAGGGCAAAAGCTGAAGATTTCGCAACCCGCAGTTAGTTTATCGGTTAAACGCGGAGAGCAATTGGTTATACGCCACAATTACTCGTTAAAGGCTTAACAGTAACTTATAAACTAATGTCCCGAAAGCCTGAGGAGCCCGGTGCGGGAAAACCGCACGCCGGGATCTGTGCGGGGGCGTCGAGTAATCGACGTTCCTACCGCGACGAAAAAAATATTATAATGTCATTGATAAATCCTGGTTTAAGAAAGGAGGTAATCACATGGTGAATTTTTCAAAGGAAGATACCTATGTGTGTTTGGCGAGTTTTTTGACAGTTGCGCCTTCAGCTACCGATACGACCATTACTGTGGATAGGCTGGTGAAGGGGTTTGACGGCCATAACTTTTGGGTAGTGATTGATGCGTTCACGAGCGAATGCGAAATCCGCAAGGTGACAGAGCTAAGAGGACGGAGTTTAATGATAGCCGGCCTCACTTATACTCACGCAATTGGCGATACGGTTCTGTTCCTAACTGAACCCACGGTTAGCCTGGAAATGTTTGGGGCTGTGGGCGATGGGAGCACTAACGTTGAGGCCGAGATACAAGGTGCCGTAGATTCCTTGAGGGATATTGGAGGAGGCACTGTGTTGGGAGGCGGGCCTAGCGCTACCTATATGTGTAATGCTCGCATCAGTATAACTTCGTCGAATATAACAGTTGATGGGCGTGGTGCGATGATCAAGGCCACCACTGGAAATCAAAGATTTGAGGTCAACGGTGATCCAAAGACTAACGGTGGCGAGCCTCAAGTCAAAAATGTCTGGATCGAAAACTGGCGCTTTGGTGACGCTAACAACACCAGCAATCGTTTTAATGGCGTCAAAATGGCCTGGTGCGAAAACAGCGGGGTGCGGAATATCATCAAGAAGGGGAAGGGGGGCGGACCTTTTCGCTTAACTTTTTCCAAGCGATGCCTGTTTGAGAACATCACTTCGTATGGGTATCGTTCTAATAGGCCAGTAATTATGTTTTTTTGTCATCTCAATCGGGATAGCGTGTTTCGAGATTGTCATGCTCGGGATGGGCAGGCCTTTGAAGGTTTCCAAAATAAGGGTTCCTGGGATCACGTGTTCGAGAATTGTTCTTGTGCCGGATTAAACGATGAGGGTGGGTCGATTGGTAGAAGTGGTACAGCTGGGTTTTATGAGCGCGGCGACGCTCCTTATAAGCCAAGTAAAACCGGTACCGATACCGATACCGATGTCACGTATCCGTTTTCAACTGGATCGTGGGACGTCGCTGATGCACGTCGGGAAAGCAGGCGAACGACTTACAAGAATTGTCGCGTTTATGATAGCGATTTTCTCGCGAATGGGTTCCGCGTACAAGAATTTTCAGATTTGACTTTAGACACCTGTTTTGTCAACGGTGGAGGACGCATTAAAGGGATTAACATTCAACGTTCTGAACACGGTTCTGAGCGAGGCGCACGAATCATTAATTGTCATGTGCGGCAGTCAAGCGTTTTCGGCCTGTATTTACACAGTCATGATTCGACCAATATGCTCAGCGATATTTATGTGCTTGGCGGGCTGTTTGAGGAAAATGAAAGAGATGGCATCATTGTAGACTATGTAGACCGTCCGCATATCACTGGAGTCATTTGCAAGAAGAATAATAACAAGAGTGCGGACTTGTTTAATGGGATCAATATTAAAAACACCACCCAACCACTTGTGGCGGGTTGCCAATGCTACGATGATCAAGGTACACCCACCCAACTTAACGGTATCTTCATTGAAGATACCTGCTATTGGCCCTCGGTTAAGGGTTGTTTGGGTTTTGGCAATACGAATCAGCAAATAAATACCTTGTTGCCCGGTCACTATTCAGGTAATAAGCCTGCCGAAGCCACGGCCCAGACTTCTGACGAGATCGAGAAATGCATTGTGTTGATAGACCAGGATGCCGCCGTGCAGGCATATACGGTTCGGATAGTGGCAACGATCATCGGTCGCAAGGACCTCACAGATATGAGCTTAAAACGAATTGTTGGTTTATTTGCTCATGATGGCTCAAGTGCGTGGACGCAAATTGGCAGCACAACTACATTGGAAGATATTAATAGTAGAGCAGGATGGGAGGATACTGGTTCGTTCACGGTTACTGATGGTCGCCTCCAAATTCAAGTGCAAGGCGCAGCCGCAACAATTATTGATTGGTCCACATGGTACACTTGTGGATTACTGTAGTAGTGCGGAGCTGAGACACGAATTATAAAGATAAGCGACGATATTCATAATATAATAAATATTGGTGAGACATAATTTATGTTGGCTTGTACAGATGTTCACTACTATAATGACCATGCTGTAGCCGCATGTATATTATTCAAAAAATGGACAGACTCAATTCCAGTTGCCCAATTACATACAACGATTTCAAAAATAGCGCCATACACCCCTGGGCAATTTTATCTCCGTGAGCTTCCATGCATCCTTAAAGTTTTAGATCTTGTTACAGAAAATCTCGAAATAATATTAATTGATGGATATGTATGGCTGGACAGCTATCAATCACCTGGATTAGGCGCTCATCTGTATGAAGCATTGAGCCGCAATACTCCAATAATAGGTATTGCTAAAAACCAATTTAAAAAATCTGATGTGGCGGCAGAAATTAAAAGAGGTAAAAGTGATAGACCATTATATGTCACTTCTGCAGGTATTAATCAACAGTATGCGGCCAACTGTATTGCTAAAATGCATGGAAAATTTCGAATACCAACCCTTTTAAAGAAAGTAGATCAATTAAGTAAAAATATAAATTACAAATAACCTCAAACTTCTCGTTTTTTTTTCTTTTTCTACCATTTTGTAAAGAACATCATCAGAAGGTCGCTCATATTCATCAAGAATATCTCCCGATTCCGACCATGTTGTGGATTTCATCAGAACATCAAATTCAAATATATTTTCCAACTTTCGCTTCCCATTATCATACCATTCGCTTTCGATACCATGTCTAAGTCCATTAATATAAGGGGGACGGGGACGGGCTTGACTAATTGGACATATTTTGATATGAATGCAGATGTCATACTGCAAAGAGGTGAGACATGCCACGACAAGCCAGACTGGATGCGCCGGGAACCCTGCACCATGTCATTATCCGGGGAATTGAGCGCAAAGAGATAGTAAAAGATGATCACGACAGGCAGAGCAAACAACCATAGATGCGGTCGAGTTGATCCACCGCTTCCTACTGCATATATTACCAAAAGGCTTTATGAAAATCCGGCATTACGGTTTGTTTGCAAACCGGTGCAAAGGTGAAAATATTCTAAGATGCCGGGAACTTCTCGGACTTTCACGGGAGCTGCCGGAAGTTGTCAACCAGTCAGTTCAGGAGATGATGATAAAACTCACAGGCAAGGACATTACGCTTTGTCCCTGCTGCGGGAAAGGAACCATGTGCTCGGTTTGCTTGATACCAGAAGGGTCTGGTCTCAGTGGATACGAATCAATGAGAGTTATAAACTTCGAAAATTTACATATCCTGATGCAGAATCACATCTTTACAATCCCCATAGATAATGGTAGATAATTAGCTGCTGATCGGAGCGGCCCAGTCCAACAAAGTTTTATCCATCATCCCGCTGAGTACACGTAACGTCTGAGCTTTTCAACCTGTTTCCGCCAAACCGGGCTTTCCAGCATTCTTGTACTGCGGGACAATGGATAAAACTCTATACGTTAGGCATCACTAATTGCATAAAGAGAATAAGGAGTAGAATACCATGGAATTCCTGAGACCAATATTAGAAGGACCTTTACCAAATATCTTGGTTGTAGGTGGTCTCATATTCCTTTTCCTTTTTGTTGTGGGAAAGTTTGGAGCGAACATTATAGTTGATCCTAATAAGCAAAAATTCGCAGGTTTTATTGGTGTCCTTTTACTAATTGCTGGTTTAGGTTTACATTTTATACCGATTGAGCGAGCCGGACAGGAGAATTTCACTATTGAAGAGGCGCAGCCTCCATGGGATGACTCGGTACCTCTAATTACAGAACTGGAAGAACAAATTATATTTTCATATAAAGATTCTGATGTATCTAAACACGGTTTTAAGCTTATAAATGTATTGGCAAAATGCGTTCATAATCCTCCTCAAGTTAATGATACGATTGAGGTAGAGTTTACGTTACAAAATGTCAGCAAAAATCCAATTAAGGTATTGGAAACATTTATTATAGGACGTGATCCTGATGGAAACAATAGGGATTTTGGGCATTCAAACGAAGACAAAACAATTCAACCTAACGAAACAATTAAAACCGAACGTAGTATCACTGTTGATCTTCCAGGTGAGTGGAAATTTGGCCCTTCATATCATCTTGGTAATGATATATACCCTGGAGAATGGCACCGTTTTCCAGTACGTGTTGAACAATGATAGCAATTA
>JAJSZT010000111.1 GCA_030272815.1 Deltaproteobacteria bacterium | reverse complement strand
AGCATTGGCTTTTATTGGAGCCTATTTTATAAAAAAGTACATTCTTCCGCAACCTTTTCAAGGTCTTACAGAAACTCCAAGTTATTATATAGTTCTCCTTATGATCATAATAATATGGTATATTTGTTTCGATTTTTTTGGATTTTATACTTCCTACAGAAAACAGACTCTTGGTAAAATACTATGGAATATGATTAAGGCTGTTTCTATAGGAATGCTAATTATGTTCCTTTGTATGTTTATTCTCAAAATGGAAGATGTAAGCCGTATCATGATGGGGATGTTTTATGTGCTGAATGTCACTCTGCTTGCCATCTGCAAGACGTCTGCTTACAAGATGTTAACTTATTATAGACAAAAAGGTTATAATTTTCGCAACATACTTATTATAGGAAGCAAAGAAAGGGCTAAAGACGTAATTGGCGCTATGGGCGAGCATTTGAGGTCTGGATACAGAATCATTGGCTGTTTAGAAACAGATGAAACGCAAGTTGGCAAAGAAGTAAGGAACGATATCAAGGTAATTGGGACAGTTGAGTACCTCGAAAAAATTTTATTGAAGCAGACTGTGGATGAACTAATTTTTGCCATGCCTCTACAGAAAATTCAGAATAGCAAAGAATATATTGCCTTTGCTGAAAAGATGGGTATATTTGTACGCATCATCCCTGACTGGCAGATTTATGAGCTCATGTATAGCCCTGGAATTGCCTCTATTCGATTTGAAGATTTCATGGGCCTTCCGACTATGGCTCTGACCACCACCCCGCCGAATCAGGGAGAGTTATTTATAAAGAGCATATTTGACTATTCTTTTGCCATTATTGTTTTAATTCTATTATTGCCCTTATTTCTGATTATTTCCGTTGCTATAAAGATATCCTCTAAAGGTCCGGTTTTGTTTAAGCAAGAACGTTGTGGGCTCAATGGGCGCAGATTCAAGATCTACAAATTCCGTACAATGTTTACTGGCGCCGAGGCGCTGCGACAGGAAATGGAAGCATTGAATGAATCTGATGGCCCGGCATTCAAGATAAAGAATGACCCGAGAATTATACCCTATATCGGCACATTCCTACGAAAGACAAGCCTGGACGAACTTTCCCAGCTATTAAATGTACTTAAGGGCGAGATGAGTCTGATCGGCCCCCGCCCCCCCATACCGACTGAGGTGGAAAAGTATGATGTCTGGCAACGAAGGCGCTTGTCTATGAAGCCGGGACTGACATGTCTCTGGCAGATAACTTCCGGACGAAATATAGTGAGTTTTAATAAATGGATGGAGATGGATCTTGAGTACATTGACAACTGGTCATTGTGGCTTGATTATAAGGTATTCTTAGGAACGGTAAAAGTGATGCTAATGGGATCAGGCCGATAACTAAAACTAATAAAGGGGCAATGTCGCGGAGGTAAAGGAAATGGCTTTTATCGGTAAAGAAAGTCGAAGCCACAAAAGAGTTCGGCAAGCTTTTTCGGTTGAGGGTCGGTGTGTTGGGGGTCTAAACGACATTCATCCTTTCCATGGACAGACACGTGACATTAGCTTGAGAGGACTTTGTATCAAGGTTGGCCATACAAATGGATTCAGAGTCGGTCAGAATATAGAAATCAGCATTAAACTTCTCCTAAATGAACCGCATATAGAGGCCGTTGGCAATGTATGCTGGCTTAATACCTCACATAATCCAGAGTGGCCTGTTAAAATGGGAATAGAGTTGACCGGCATGGGAGGAGGCATGCGACAATATGAACGGTGGATAGAAATGCTCTCCCGGCGTTGATCTAACACATTGCCAAAATCACACTAAAGAACAACTTTAGCTTATACCGCCTATTCGCTTGAAATCATGAGACCTTTGCAAAACGCCCCCTTTTGCCCAAATAGCGCTAAAGGTTAGCGCTGATGCTTCACTTCGTGCCACTAAAGTGCCGGCGTCAGACTCAAATTTTAAGCCTCGAAATACTCAATGTGTTCCTGCATTTAAAATTTTCGCCTTCCTTGAACTTGAACAAAATTGAACATTTTTCAAAGGTCTCACCATAATGGTCGGGACGACTGGATTTGAACCAGCGACCCCAGCGTCCCGAACGCTGTGCTCTACCAGGCTGAGCCACGTCCCGACTTCGGGAAAAATATTTAAGCTACCATCTGAATATTGTCAATGGAAATAAAGTTTGACGGCTTCTTAAAAAGTCCATTTTCTGCGTTGCGCTGCATCCTTCGTCGTTGCGACGTAGCTATAAGTACGTCTTTTTCCTCATGATTTGCGTGCCTTGAAACTGAAGCTTTTTACTTTGCCGTGTCTAAGTTGAAATTATTTGTTAAAAGGATTTTTCAGCATAATTGTCTCATCTCTACCTGGACCCACGGAAACTATATAAATTGGAGTTTCAATAAGCTCTTCAACTCGTTTGAGATAATTTATTGTATTTTGAGGCAAATCTTCAAATTTTTTGATACTAGAAATATCTTCCGACCATCCAGGCAGTGTTTCGTATACAGGTTTGCAGGCTGCAAGTGTTTTGAGACTGGCTGGAAAATCATTGACAGTTTTTCCATTATATTCATAGCTTGTACATATGTTTACTGTTTCCAGCCCATCTAATACATCAAGCTTGGTAACAGCAATGCCTGTAAGTCCGTTAAGACGCACGGCATTTCTTAGTATAACTGTATCAAGCCATCCGCATCTTCGCTTTCTACCGGTTGTAGCGCCGAATTCAACACCTTTTTTCTGTATTGCACCGCCTGTTTCATCAAAAAGTTCAGCAGGGAAGGGGCCTTCACCAACCCGTGTGGTATAAGCTTTAACAATGCCAATAACGCCTGTTATCTCCTTTGGGCCAATGCCGGCTCCACCACATGCATTTCCTGCAATTGTGTTTGATGAAGTTACATATGGATATGTGCCATGATCAATGTCAAGATGGGCGCCTTGAGCACCTTCAAATAGGATCTGTTTGCCTGCTTTTATGGCGTCATAGATAACAATAGAAATATTTGTAACATAGGGGGCAAGCTTTTTAGCATAATCATTATATTGATTAATTATGCTTTCCGGATCAACTGTTTCATAGGAAAGAAAGTTTTTTAAATAGAAATTTTTTTCTTTTACAATCGATTTTACCTTTTCTTTAAAAACCTCTGTATCTATTAATTCAATGAATCTTATTCCTCTGCGAGTTGCCTTATCTTCATAGCAAGGGCCGATTCCACGTCCGGTGGTTCCAATCTTCTTATCGCCTTTCATCTTCTCCCTGCCATTATCAACATGCTTGTGATAAGGCATAATTATATGAGCTTTTTCGCTTATCTTTAAGTTGTCCGGTCCCACATTTATTCCCTTGCTGATTAAGTAATCTATTTCTTCTAATAAAACAGAAGGGTCAATTACCATCCCATTGCCAATGATACAGGTTTTATTCTGTAAAATGCCTGAGGGCACCAGATGGCTGATGAACTGTTCACCTTTAACAACCATCGTGTGGCCGGCATTATTCCCTCCCTGAAAACGCACAACAATATCAGCAAATTCCGCCAGCATATCAACGATTTTACCTTTACCTTCATCACCCCATTGAGTTCCGACAATTACAATATTTGACACAGTTCAGCTCCTTTAAATTTATAGTATAGGAATTTTCTTTTTTTACCGCCCGCTTCGCTCAAGGCGCAGAGGTCGCAAAGGAAAAATATTATTTTTTTTCTGCTGAGAGGGCAGAAAAGAAATAGTCTCCATCGCTTTGCGATAGTTAAGAATACAATAATATCGAATATTCTCCGTCATTCGTTTGTACGCCACAAGGCTTATTATTGAGTTTATTGTTTTCCGTCTATCTCAACGGAAAACAAAAAAGAATCGATCTCTGCGTTCTCCGCGGCTCTGCGGTGAATATAGCTACTTTAAACATGCATGGCCCTCAGCCTAACCGCACAGGTTGAAAAAGTTCGCTCTAAGCGCTAAATTTATATCATTTGTAAGTCGATATTGGATTGCGTTTTGAGCGAAAAAAATTCTGAATTAAGGATCTACACTCATCTTTGCATACCCCGCCAATAATTTCCGGCTGGTGATTAAGCCTGGAATCATTTGCAAAATTATAAAGAGATCCGGCTGCTCCCCATTTGGGGTCATTTGTACCAAAAACTATCCTTGACACTCTGGCATGTATAATCGCTCCCATACACATAATACACGGCTCGACACTAACATACAAAGTTGTGTTTAACAACCTGTAATTAAGAAGCTTCTTCGCAGCCATACGCAACGCAAGTATTTCTGCATGAGCCGTGGGATCAGAAAGCTTTATTGTACTGTTATGCGCCATGGAGAGTATTTCGCCTGATTCAGCAACGATAACCGCACCAATTGGAACTTCATCATTCTGTCCGGCTTTTACAGCTTCGTTGATTGCAAGTTTCATTAATTTTGAATGATTATCATGCATAATTAGTGCCTGTCCGAAAAGTATTTTTTCAATGCTGGCAATAGTTTCAGCTTATTTGCCGATGTGAAGATTTGTGAAAAAGCTATTAGCCATTAGCTCTTAGCTGAATGTGTTATCTGTTTGATTAAAGCTATTAGCCATTAGCCATTAGCTGTTAGCTCTTAGCTAAAGGCTAATTGCTAAAAGCTAACTGCTAAAAATCCTGTTTATCCTGTCAGACTCTTTTTCAAAAGGCTAAATTATTACATTTTCATTAATATGCATAATTTATAAAGTTATCATTGACATAAAAAAAAGTATATCTTAAAAACCTATCAAACTTCAATTTATTTTCCTTTTGCGCCCGTAGCTCAGCCCGGATAGAGTGCCGGACTACGAATCCGTAGGTCGCAGGTTCGAATCCTGCCGGGCGCGCCATTGATATCAATAGGTCATGGTCCTTAGACTGTGACCTTTTTTATTCAATCCATTCCTGATTTAGGACAATTCATTACATAAACAGACAAATTGTCTCATATCAAATAACTCAATAAAAACAAAAATTGAAATCAGAATGCTTTCATAGAAATTTTGACATCATTCTTTCTTTATGCGATATAATTTAATTGGTTATAAACTAAATTAATTATAGATATATAGATTAGCATAATATTTTAAAATAGTTATAATTTTGGCAAGCTGTACGAACTTCAAAACTTCTGGCGAGATAGCCTTCAATGGGGGTTGTCCAAATTGTTGAAATATACAGTTAGAAAAACTGCTTTTTTGTCAATTTTTGGACAATAATCATGAAATCTGTGGGAATAGTCAAAAACTATATAATAACTGGTTCGGCAGTGAAAAAAGTTGTCCTTGTAACGACCAAATAACATGATTTGAAATAGCTATGCACTAAAACAAAACACGGAGACGTACTAATTTGAAAACGAAAGATTTAATTGCAGAAGAGCTGGAATGTGGGACGTCCATAAATAAGTAAATAACTTGATAGTATAGGAATTTCCATTTTTTAGTATGTAATAACAAATAGTTGTTGAGAACAGGATGCCATATATGTAAAATAAAAATGGTATGAAAGCGCCATCAAACCCAAAAATTGATAAAGCAATTTTTCAAACAATCTTTATAGACCATTGGGATTCCTTTAAGAAAAGTCATCCTAAGTATAATTCTCCACAATATGATGTGCCAGTCCGGAAGATGCTTGGTTGTGGTAAGGAAAGCGGCGGTTATAGTGAATATAGGTGTGTGTATTGTGGTGGTGATGTTCTCCAAATAGGATTTAGTTGTAAAAGTTGTTTTTGTTTATCCTGTTCCAAGTTATATGTTGATGAATTTGTAGCTCAGGCAAGCCGGATGCTTCATCCATGTGTAGTTTACAGACATATTGTTTTAACGATTCCTGAGCAATTGAGACAAGCTTTTTATAATGTCCGCAATAATGGTGAGTTGCTATCGGCTATGATGAAGTGTGGGTATGAGTGTTTAGAAGATGTAGTTTCAACTGTTCTCCGCCGGGAATTAAAAATAGGCACAATTGTAGTTGTTCAAACGCATGGCCGTTCAGGCCATTATAATCCACATTTGCATATCATAATGACGAGTGGTGGTATAAATGAAGATATTGCGAGCTGGTTTGATTTAAGATATTTCAAATATGAAACCATACATAAGAAATGGCAATATCATTTGTTCCGTATGGTTAAATCATGGTTCGATACTCCTGAAATTAATGAAGTTGTGGATGAGTTATGGAAGAAATATCCAAAAGGTTTAGTTGCTAATGTGAGTAAAGGCAATGTTC
>JAJSZT010000110.1 GCA_030272815.1 Deltaproteobacteria bacterium | reverse complement strand
TTATCAAAAATCGCTAATTTTGATAAATTTATTTGACAAAAAGCCCGAATAGTGTTCAGGAAACTGGCAGAGTATGTCAAATCGTTTAAAGAAGACTATCATGATATTAAAGTGATTCTGACAGGTTCTTCGATGAACAAATTTTTAGCAGGATTCACGTTTTAGGAAGGAATTAAATGGCAAAAAAACTAGACTTGAAACTGCTAAACAAAATCAGCCTTGATCTTGATGACCTGCTTTTGCCTTACACATTCGACCTTTCCATATACCACCATATCACCAGCCCCGATTTGATCGAGCATATTGAGCGGGTTGGGAAGGTTTTCTATAAACGGACCGAGCCCTTATACATCTGAATTAACAAATTCAGCATTGCCCCAATAAAAAGACAGTGGTATAAAAAAGTACGTTTTTTACCCTAAATCTAATAATATGAAGTTATAACAATAGCTAAGGAGCGACACAAATGAAAGACGAAAAGGGACTATATTATCATCCTTTCCCTCAAAATAAAAAAGTCCGTGTGTATGTGAGTGGATCAGAAGGCAATATATATTTCAGGCTCTGGAATTCAGACGATCCTGATCTCTGGACAGAGCACAAATGGGTGCCTTACGATGCAATCAAACAGGCTACAAACATGTATAAAGGCAAAGACTTTGATCCAAACCGGACATACGATATCGAACTAGCAAAAGTACTTATTAAGGAAGATACTGACTCCTAAAATAATAAATTCGCTACCACCCGCCCGGGCAATCCCAGCCCTGACCGCCGAATTTCTGGCGGCACTGCAAAAGATGCTGGTTGCGCATTTTTAAAAGTTGAACCTGGAGTTCGGATACTTCATTTGACAGTTTTTTGATCCTGTCTTTATCCATTTCCTGCTGCGCCCATAATGTTCTCAGTTCAACACGTTTTGCGGCCAGCTTCATTCTTAAATCCAGGGTATCCATCATATGAGCGGCCCGCATTTTCTGCCATTTCTCCCTCTGCTCCGGGTTCAAGGATTTCCATGCTCCGGGTCTACGCCCCCAGCCCCGTCTTTGCATACTGCCTTCCCCCATCATGTAACCATATCCCATGCCCATGCCATAGCCGGGTCCCATCATATGGTAACCATATCCGTAATCACGAGCGGGTTCTTCTTTCTCCCCGCAAAAGGCATGTGAAGCCATAAAAACCGCCAGTCCAATAATAACAACCACCATTAATAATTTCTTCATCTTGTTTTCCTCCTTTTCAATCCACAAATTACGCATATTTTTCTGCCTGTGAATGTCCGCACACAGACAAGCGTGACTTATTGGGTTAAATTTCCCGAAGCTTGCAGGGTAGTTCAAATATAATGAACTCATAACATAATGCATAAATAATTCACGATCATTTCAGAGTCAAGACAATATATTATCAACAGACAATATGTTTCAATAGCTGGGAGCAACATTATAAGAGGTGTTGAAGCTCAAGCTTATTGTTGAAAGAAAGTGGTTTTGGTTACACTGTTTTATTGAATATATTCTTCGGCAGCTGAAGGGACGAATATCATAAATTCGACATGTATTATCTTCTTCTTTAAGAAATGCGCATTTTGCCAAAACGCCTCGCTCACGTTCTGCTTTGTTTTTATCCAGCTTTTTTCTTATTTTAGCCTTTAGTTTTTTTCAAAACTTTCCATGCGATTTTGTATTACAATCCCCCCCATCGTTGTAATATCAACATTTCCAACATAAATGCAGCAGTCAGCGCAACCGACTTTACAAGCAGCGATTTTTTTGAATTCACCTGCAGAATTTTCAAAATCAGAGTATATCTCCATTAGTGTGTCTATTTTATCTTGAATTAATGGTGTCACAAATTTAGCCCTCTTTTGCGCTACCTATAATTGTTACCTCAACTTTCCTTCTCCTGTCTTTATTATCATGGTTGATAACCACCACCTGCTGCCATGTGCCTGTTATTAATCTGCTTTCTCTAATCGGCAATGCAATAGATGGCCCTAATAATGCAGCCTGAACATGGCTGTGACCGTTTCCATCGTGCCATGCCTTTTCATGCTCATATTCCAGATCAGGAGGAGCAATCCTGTTAATAGCTCGTCTTAAATCTTCCACCACTCCTGGCTCAAATTCAATTGTGGTTATAGAACCGGTTGATCCAACAACTGTGGCATTTAAAGTTCCGTTTATTATTTTGGATTTTTTAATCAGTCTTTGAAGTTCATGGCTTATGTCAACAACATCAATTCCTGTTTTCAACTGAACATTAACCTGATCAAAATATATCGTTGAAATATTCATAAATTTACCCCTCAAATCTGACGGCTTTGTAAAAAGTCCATTTTCTATTATCAGAATTTACATGCTCATTTTTACTACGGAACTGTAAAACTTACTTTTTTGAGTTTGTAAATTTCTGATTATATTCCCCTGCCAAGCGGAAATATAGTCGTAGGCCTTTTAGGCTTAAAATTAATCACTATAATCCCTGACACAACAAGTAACAAGGCTATTATGATATTAAAGGTAATGGGTTCTTCCAACACTATTCCCCCAAGCATAACTCCGGCTATGGGCATAATGAAAACAAAAGAATGAAGAGCTGTAGCTCCATATTTCTGAAGCATCTTATTCCAGGCCACAAAACCAAAAGAAGCAGTAACAAGGCTTTGATATAACAAAGACCCCAGAATTTTTAAATCAACATATGCTATCATATTGGTATCCCACAAAAAACCCCCAATAAAAAAGAAAGGAACAGAAAAAATCATGGGATAGAGTACAATATGAAATGCTTCAAAATTATCTATTATTCTTTTAACATAAACGATGTTGCATGCCCATAAAAAGGCAACTGCAAGAATAATGAGATCTCCGCTTCTAAAGCCTGCTGTTACACTTTCTTTGTCAAGAAAAACAAAGGCAACTCCTGTAAATCCTATAATCATGCCTATTATTTTCCTTATTGTTATCCGATCCCCTGGTATAAAAAAATGAGCCAGAAAAAGAACAAAAAAAGGTAAAATGTTAACCAACAAAGTTCCACGGGAAGCATTTGTTTTGCTCAGCCCAAGATAAAAGAGGGATAACTGAACAGTAAAAATCATTCCTATAACAAAAAGCTGATAAATCTGCCCTTTCCTGATATTAAATGAAAGACCGCTTGTTCTTGCCCAGAGGAATATTGCTGTTGAGGCTATAGTGAAACGGAGTCCGGCTGTTGTGAAAACGCCCAGTCCACACAGGCTGATTTTAATGGCAACAGCATTCGCCCCGAAAATAATGCATAAAAATACACTATAAATGCATGCTAAAAAAGAAAGCTCATTATTTCTCGGGGTATTTTTAATCATTGCGACTTGTTACCTTCAAAGTTAACTATCTGTTTATATGGAATCAAACAATTTACTTCAACTTCTTTTTAAAAAGAATACAGCATTAAGGAGTTTTTGCCCCAACAGCCTGCTTATGATTGCTTTTTTAGGGCAATCATTTTAAAGAATACCTGTGGATCAAACAAAATACTATGACGTGCTTATAATCGGCGCAGGGCCGGCCGGCTCAACTACTGCTTTTATTTTAGCCAGCAAGGGTCTTAATGTTCTGGTGATTGATAAACATAAATTCCCCCCAAAAAAAACTCTGCGCCGGTCTCTTGACCTGGAAAACCATCAAAACATTAGAAGAAATTTTTAAAACAGACCTCAATTACCTTAAATCTCAGGGTGTCATAAATTATCAGAGCGAAAAATATGCCATATACAATCAAAAAGGTGAATTAATAAGGGGAAAGCCAGAAGAAAGGGCGGTATCTTTTGACATACAAAACAGTGAAGTTGAAACAGACAAGGGAAATATTTTTAAGGCGAGATTTATCCTGGGCACTGACGGAGTATTAAGCAAAACGAGAAACGCTCTTAACAAAGCCGGATTGATAAGAGATAAATGGTCTGCCGGCCTTGCAACTGCACTGGAGACATTTATACCAAAACAAGAATGCCCTGCATTTCCAGACCATCCAATTATTTATTTTGGATACATCCCATGGGGATATGCATGGTCATTTCCCGGCGCAGAGAATCAAATCCTTGGCATATGCGGCCTGAACCGCAAAGTTAAGGGACGATTTAAGGAGTGCTTTTACAATTTTCTAAAAACACAGCCTGTTTCAAAGAAACAACTATAGACTTTCAGATAATTAATTTCACAAGACCAGAAGGAGGAAGGCGTATTAGTTATACGTCGATGACTGATAACGCAGTGAAATTATTTATCTGAAAGTCTATATTAAACATAAAAGGACATCCCCTGCCCTATGGCAATTATCTGACAAAATCAGGTCATAATAATATTCTGCTTGTTGGTGATGCCTGTGGTCTTGCTGACCCTCTGCTGGGCGAAGGAATATACTATGCCCATAAAAGCGGGCAACTATCTGCTTAGTATTTTCAACTACAAACCTTTGCCGATATTTATGAGAATGAATCAAAGAGCTTTCGAAGAAATAGTTCACGACCGGCGATCCTTTAAATGGTGGAACCTCTGAAAAAAATCTTGTTCATCCCGTTATCCTGTCAAAAAATATGATCTGTTCAGCGGGAAAGTTTATCCCAGAAAGCTTTGGCATCAGATTGCATATTGCCCTTTGTCCTGCCGGCAGAATGCCCGGATGTTTTAGTTCCCCGCAGCCTTGCAACCCTCTCTTCAAGGGGAGGATGAGTTGAAAACAAACTCATAAAGCTTTTGCCGGTCAATGGATTTACAATGAACATATGAGCTGTAGATGGATTAGCATCCATGGGTATCTTGACTGAATATGCACCGAGTTTCTCCAGAGCTCTGGCAAGCCCCTCAGAATGTCCGGCAAAACCGGCACCAGTTGAATCCGCGAGATATTCACGGGATCGGGATATTGCCATCTGAATAAGCATAGCTGCGATTGGAGCAATAATGGACATAGCTATCAAACCAATAAAACCCAAACCGCCCCCTTCATCATCATCACTTGACCCTCCGCCAAAAATTGCAGACCATCGAGCCATGGTTGCAAGCAGCATTATTGCCCCGGCCATTGTGGCAGCTATTGAACCGATAAGGATATCGCGGTTTTTTACATGCGCCAGCTCATGAGCCAAAACACCCATAATCTCTTCTCTGTCCAGGATTTTAAGCAACCCCTCTGTAACTGCAACAACAGCGTGTTCGGGATTTCTTCCGGTAGCAAAAGCATTAGGAGACTCCTTTGGTATTATATATATCTTAGGCATAGGCAGTCCGGCTCGCTCTGAAAGTGTCTTTACTATATCATATATTTCAGGAGCCTGATCAGGCCTGACTTCATGGGCACGGTACATCCTCAGAACAACCTTGTCCGAATACCAGTAGCTAAAAAAGTTCATACCTGCAGCCAGAATAAGGGCAATAACCATCCCCTGACGTCCCCCCAAAAGCTGACCTATCAAGACCACAAAAACCGTCATAACGGCCAGTAAAATTGTGGTTCTAATCTGATTTCCCATAAAATTATTCCCCTTAATAAATAATATTAATACAAAAATATAAGCACAAACCCGACAAACTGCAACATTAAACAAGTTGCTATGATCATATCAAAAGGAATTAAAATAAGACTTGAGTCATGCTACTGAAAAGTTTATTATAACATAATTTTGGCTACCAACTTAAAGCGGGACACTTTCCGCCATTTTGGCTCTATGGCAATTCCACAATCAAGCAAAATCTAAGGAATTGCTAACTAACTGAATTTACAGGCTGTCCCGCCTTACATTGGTAGCCCATCGCACTATAATACAATCTGGTATTACTATTAGGTGAATAGGTGGCTGTCAGGAGGTATATCCATGTAGCCGTTCACGGTTGAAAAAACTGTGAACCGACAACCGTAAACTGTTAAATATTCTTGTACCATGAACCTTTTTTAATCTTCTCATTAAATTTTTTTAAAACATATTTTTGTGGGAAATCTGAATATGAAAGATATGAAAGTGAGCTGCTCAAAAACGAATCCTGTATTTTTTTCATGACTTCATCTTTTTCTTTCTCATCAATAAAAAATTTCTCCCTTTTCTGCTCAAAAAGCAATTTTTCCCCGAGAACCTTTCTAATTTCGTCAACATTTAATGATGGGGAGGCATCCTCTTTAAGCAATGAGTCGCTGGTTGGAATTTCTATCCTGGCAATTAATGAAACAAGCCACCTGTCACCAGCCAATTTCCGGGAAGCATCAAGTAATTTCAATTCCAGTCCGTTTTCAAGATCAATAATTTTTATTAATTTCTCTTC
>JAJSZT010000109.1 GCA_030272815.1 Deltaproteobacteria bacterium | reverse complement strand
CGAGGGCAATTCAACACAGAGGATATATATGGCTGATAGAGTGTATGTGATTACAAAAGCAGATGGGGAAATCATTCGTATTCGTGCTTCCAAATTTGATCAATGCAATCTTGGCTCGGATTTTTGGTCTATTGATTTCTATGAAGAAGGAAAACAAAATGCTTCAGCAGAAGTTTCTGTAAAATTGCCATACAGTGTTATTCCCCAAGACATGATTTATGAATCGCTCCAAGATTCCCTAATTTATCCAACCATCTCGGGAGCCGATGACGAAGGAGTTGATTTTCTCGGTGAGGCTTTATTTTCAGAAGCTGACAAAAAGCCTTTTACACTTGAAGAACGACATCTTTTAGAAGCTACATTACAGTCAACAAAGAGGGTTATCCAAGATAAATTTAAGACCGGTGATTCTCAACAGGCAGAAATCGATGGTAAAATTGATTACCTTACCAAAAAAGTATCAGAGCTCGATAAATTTAATTGGAAGCGATTATTCATTAGTACTCTTGTTGGCATTTCAGTTGATCTATTTTTTGGAACAGTTGTACCTTTATCGCTTTTATCAGTATTTAAGGAAACCCTCTCACATTTAGTAGAGAAAGGTTATAAAAAAGTTATTGGATCTAAAAAGGAATTGGGAAAGCCCTAACATTCGGTTTGAGGTCAGACTGGCATTACGCTACTGCTTCATGCCAGCCATTCAACCGATGCGTTGTGTGCTGCACCCTGTGAGTAACAATGAAAAAGAAAAAACTTTTTAATACAAGTGAATACAAAACAATCACTGAACTTCAAGAGGCACTGTATGGAACAGGATATTCTGTTTACCCTGAAATACAGGTCAATAAAGTACTATCCTTTGAAGATGATGATCCGTTGACTAAGAAAGATAAAAAGACTTTAAATACGGCGTCATTTGATTTTGTTGTCTATAATGCTGAAAATATACCTGAGTTCGCAGTTGAATTCGATGGACCATGTCATTCAGCATATCAAAAGAAAAGAGATTCTGATTTTAGAAAAAATAAATTATGCTGCCTTGCAAGGCTACCATTGCTTAGAATAGATGACTCATTTTTGACTAAATATGAAGGGTTGTCTTTTTTGAAATTCGTAACCGAAAGATTTCTTGCATGGCAAACTGAAATACCTGTCATATCGAATGAAATAGAAGAACGACTGTCCTATACTTACAATAAAGAAATAGACTATGATGACCCGTCGAATGATCCAACTTTTGTCTTTGATTTGAATCATCCTTTTCCTTCCTCAGTCGAATTGGCCGCAAGGCTTTATAATGATAATAGAATTGTAACAAGCTATATAAACGATGCGTCATATTTCGATGCAACTTCGAAGCATCCTTATATAGAGTTTCGCAGGGAAGGATTCGGTGGTTGGCCAGTCGGCTACGACAATAGTATGGTCGAGCGCAGCTATCGACTTGAAAAGTGTTTTATTGACAGTACGGGTAAATACGCTACTGAGAACATCCATGAGCTTACTGTTCATGTTTGTTATAATTGGCGTTTACCAACATCTGATAATTCTGATTTTTTCATTTCATTTTCTCAAGGAATACAGGGCACTATTATGAACGAAATTGCAGATAACCTTTGTGATTACCTTGCTCTGAAAAAAATAGAAAAATGGGCCCAAAATAACTCTATAACTTTTGTAAAAACGCAAAGCGCACACAACAATTAAATTCAGCGGACGCAAAAAGCCGCGCCGCTGATTTAGGCGTTCGACACACAGATAGGATGAATATGCACCGCTTTCTATATAGGTCATGCTGCACGAATGAACTCTCTAAGGGGCATTATGGTCCAGGGTTCGAGAGCGTCCCATCGCAGAGTTTCTCATCTTGTCCATACTGTAGCTCACCACTTATCAATCTCGATCCATACGTCAAAAACGGTGCTGACAAAGCATTCGTTGAACCGCGGTTCTGCAATGTATGTGGCTGGTGGACATTCACTGCAACGCTGGTCGATCAAAGTCACCTTTATGAACGAAGCACTCAAACCATAGCAGAACTATTGAGTTATGACATATCCGACTTAGCGACGCCCACACATATTCTGATCGAATACCTCGCTTCCCACCCACCGGACATCTATGCCATTGCGCCAAGGAAGATGGAACAGATTGTCGAGGCGATTTACAGAGACCACCTTAATTGCAAGGTGGAACTCACGGCAACTACACGAGACGGCGGCAAGGACTTGATCTGTCTTGATTCTGATGCCCAGAAATTCGTCGTAGAGGTCAAACGCTACGGCCGCACGAACAGAATCGGGATTGGCATTATACAGAGGTTCGCTGGGGTTCTTCTTTCGGAGGGCGTTAGCAAAGGTGTTATCGTGACGACATCCGACTTTACAAGAGAAGCGCGGCGATGCGCGGAACGTATAGTCAGCAATTCTGATGAAACCTTACGCCTTGAGCTGAAGGCGGAGCAAGATTTCTTGGCATGGCTGAGAGCTTTGAACTTAGAGTACTCAAGACAGCGAGGAACCGAAAGCTCATCTTTTGTAGGTCTTCAACTACCTCCGTTTTGTGAACTACCCGGGAGCCTTCGGTCGGCGGTGATGGGAGAAGAGCCACTGTCGAACAATTAGGTGCAGCCGACCTCGTACCTCGGCGGCTGACCTCTACGTTAGCGCTTTGAAATATGTAGTAAAAAATGGTAAGGTAGCAGAAATTGTAGTATAGAGTATAGAGCTTAACAAATTGAAAAATGTAATTTATGATAGAGATAGTTATATGGAATCATTTATTAATAGACTGCTTGCCAAAATCCGTTTAAGGCAGAGTCATGTCGTTGTTGGACTTGATCCCGTTCATGAATTTCTTCCTGAAACAATAATAAAGAATAGGAAAGACACACTTGAACGTATTGGCAGTGCAATTATAGACTTTAATCAGGCAATAATAGATGCGATATATGATTTGGTACCAGCCATAAAGCCTCAAATTGCTTTTTATGAACGTTATGGTATTGAAGGCATAAAAGCATTTGTCGAGACGGTAAAATATGCAAAGAAAAAAGGCCTAATAATCATTGAAGATGCGAAACGTAATGATATAGGCTCTACAGCAAATGCGTATTCTGATGGGCATATTGGAAAAGTAAGTATTAAAGGGGAGGATGTTCCAGTTTTTGACGTTGATGCTATTACAGTAACGCCTTTTTTAGGGCTTGATGGTATATTACCCTTTATCAAAGACAGTGAAAAATATTCAAAAGGTATTTTTATATTGGTTAAAACTTCAAATCCATCTGCGTCAGACCTCCAAGATTTGATAATTCAGACCGCGTCCGGTCAAGTAAAATTATATGAAATTCTCGCACAATTTGTAAACAAATGGGGTTCAAATTTGATAGATGATTCGGGATACTCTGCTGTAGGGGCTGTTGTCGGTGCCACTTATCCTAATGATGCAAAAATTTTGAGGAAACTAATGCCTCATAACTATTTCTTAGTTCCCGGTTTTGGAGCCCAAGGCGGAGGTGTTAATGATATTATCAATAGTTTCAACGAAGATGGTTATGGTGCTTTAATATCGGCGTCTAGAAGTATTAATTATGCTTTCAATGATTCAACCAAATATGGTGATAGTGATTTCGACAAAGCGGCTAGGGAGACAGTTAAAAATATGAATAATGAAATAAATAATGCCCTAAGCATTAAAGGCATTTTAAACTGGTAAGTTAGCATGATAAAATCTATAATATTTGCTGTTGATACTGATGATAGGAAATCTGCAATTAAATATTGCTTAAAACTTTTAAAAAGAAAAGATATTGTTAATGATATCTATGCAATTAAAGTAGGTATACTTAATATTATAGATGATGGTTTATCAATAGTAACAGATATTAAGAAAAAAACTGGCCTACCTGTTATATGTGATTTAAAATTGGCTGAAATTCCTACTATCGCTGTAGATATTGCGAAAAAGGTTTATATGGCTGGTGCTGATGGAATCGTAGTGCAGGGGTTTGTTGGAAAGTCTGTTATATCAGCAATACAAGAGAGTGTGCCCGATCTTGATATTTACATAGTTTCAGAAATGACTCATAATGAAGGTGGTTTTACTCAGGTTCATTTGGAAGATATTGCAAAAATAGCAAAGGAACAATGTGTTACCGGCATTATTGGCCCTGGAAATAGGCCGATTAGATTGAGAAAGATACGTGAGCTTGTGCCAAATGAATGCAAAATTATTGCAGCAGGAGTGTCGAAACGTCAGCATGGGAACGAGAAAGAAGCTTTTGCTGCAGGCGCTGATCTGGTTATTGAGGGAAGCGATATCCGTTCACTTTTAAATAGCCATAATGAAAACAAAAACATTCGTAGTCTATCTTGGACTGTATTAACATATTCAATGGTGGGAATTTTATTGGCATTATTCGGTATTTATATAAATAAAACTCAGTGGAATTTTATTACTGATAAACCAATCATTAATATTGCTGTCCCCACTATTTTTGCGATTATTGGAGCAATTATAGGCTACCTAAAAAGGAGTTAATTGGCATGTTAAATTCAGAAGGTATAATTTTTGCTGCCGATATTGATAAGAAAGAAAATCTGTTGGGCACCATTCGATCAGTTTCGCCTTATATCGAAGCGATTAAGATAGGCAATCTAGTATTGTTGGAGCATGGATTAGAAATCATTAAAATTATAAAAGATAATACGGACAAACCTTTGCTTATCGATATAAAATTTATGGATATTCAATATATTGCCGAACGGATTGTTACCAAAATTCTATCACATGGAGGGGATGGAATTATGGTGTCTGGAGTTGTTGGCGGAGACGTTATTTCTGCTTGTAAAAAAATTATGTCTAAAAAAATGCTTTTTGTTTTTACGCAGTTTACACATATGTCTGGATTAATTAGCGACGAAATGGCAGACGAATATATTGATTTGGCAATAACATTGGAATGTAATGGTGTACAAGTTCCTGCAACTTTTCCTAAGAGAATATCAAATGTAAGAAAAAGCGTAGGCAAGGAGTTGATAATAATTTCTTGCGGGATCGGTGCACAAGGTGCCAAGATTGGAAGTGCAATAGCCGCTGGTGCAAATTACGAAATTATTGGAAGAAGTATATACAATCCTATAGCTCCAAGCCAATCACCAGCAGAAGCAGCGGAGAGTGCTAAGAATAAGATAAGAAAAGTTCTGTTATCAAGAGAAAACTGTGCTCTTCCAGCTAGTACGACTCCAGAGTCACCCCTCAATAGTAAATCTGGAATAAGCCATTCTTATTGGATAGAGAGAACTGTTAACTGCTACTAAATCAGCGCTACAAATCGTTTGAGCATCGACGGGAAAACGCTGGCGCGTTTCCCGCGTCTCAACTCCACGTTCTACATTAAGAAAGGAGGCCCATAATGAACACATCGTAGGAATGCGCTCATCCGTATCACCACTAATTTAAAAACCGGAAATAATCTTGCAGAAGGAGAACAGAATGAAAAATGTATATAAGTCACTTATGGTGCTATTGAGCATCTTGGCAATCGGCGTCATGGGCACAGGATGCTCCACGACCAGCGGTTTAATTGGTCACAGTATCCTGACAGAGGTTCAGCTTGGTCAGGCAAACTTTGACGTAGTCAAGTCGGTCACAGGTGAGGCGCAAGCTGACTATTACTTTGGAATCGGCCCTTCACAACAGGACCTTCTCGCCCAGGCCAAGAGAGATATGATCGCCAAAGCAGGACTCAAGGGTTCGCAGGCTGTGGTTAACGTCACTACTGACATACAGATATCAATGTTTCTCTTCTGGTCGCAGAAGAAGGCCTACGTGTCTTGCGAAGTCGTGCAGTTCAAATAGAAAGCCGAGCAATCGCATTGAGAGTGACGAGGTATGGCGCGGGGTCCCCTCCATACCTCGCGCCTCATGCTATCGTTCCACATTTGCGATAATTAGGAGCTATCGTACAGTTTAAAACCGTCGTTTATCGCATTGATACGAAATACACTAAAGAAGTTAAGTTATCTCAAAAATTTGACAAAGCTTGAATTGTGAATTAATGCTTAACAATTAAGCCGCTATTTTTTAGCAAAATCAGTAAGGGCAAAGCATGGGGAATTGAACCGCAAAAGCGAGCGCATTCCCCGTAGTTTGTCTAAGCAAAAACTAAGATCCAGCTTATGCGGAGCTGTAGGGAGCTTCAATAAAGATAAAAAAGTAAAAAGCCAATTTGAAAAAATTAATTCACAATTCAAGCTTAATGACACCAATTATTCATTCTACCTTCCTGAAATCTTCTTAATCTTTATCGTCTCCATGAATTAATTATAGGAAGGGTGTTACATTTGAGGCAAAGTTTTTTGCTTTTTAATGGATTTGTGATATATGTAATCAGAACTAATTGACGCTGGATTGGCCTTTGGCAAGATATAAAAAGTTCAGGGCTAACATTGCCTGAAAGTCGCTTT
>JAJSZT010000108.1 GCA_030272815.1 Deltaproteobacteria bacterium | reverse complement strand
AATAATGATTTTTTTCATCGGTTGGGCGATACATCGCCATACGGCCCGCATTTTTCTGGATCTCTTCAAAGTCGTTTTTTAGTTCCACGAAGTTCGCGTAACCGGATTTCAGTTTGACCACATCACCTATCTTTGCCATTGGCTGACCTCTGTTTTTTGTAGATGAATACATTGGAATAATGGAAGCACTTCGACTTTTTCATGAATACGGTAACGCTCTTTTCCGGGATATACGACAAAAATCCCATCCAGAGAAAGATCATGAAGCGCGATATGTATCGATTTTGTCATAGACGGGGCATCGCTGCACTTGAATTCAAAACCCCACCGCAGGCTGTCACGAAAAATCAACAAGCCCAACTCAGCTCCACGCTGCGTGCTCCAGAAATATGCGCTGTCAGAGCCTATCAGAGTCAATACCTGTTCAAGAGCGAATCCTTCCCATGATGCGCCATAACGCGGATGCGAACGTAATGAGACCATGTCCTTAATTTCCAGAAGTGTGTGCAATAGTCCACTGTCGCGAATGTATATTTTTGGCGATTTGACCTGTCTCTTCTTAAGGTTTTCAAACCAGGGGGGCAGCACGCGCACCATGTAACCGCCGGCAAGAATATCGCGATAGTAATGAGCTGTCTTAGGAGAGGCGCCGAGTGAACGCGATAGTTCCGAAGCGTTCCAAGTCTGTCCGTGATAGTGTGCAAGCATTATCCAAAAACGGCGGAGAGTTTCAGAAGGAACCCGAATCCCAAGCTGCGGTATGTCCCGTTCCAGAAAAGTGGCAATAAACGCCTTCCGCCATCGACGGCTTGCGCCATCCGATGGAGCAAGCCATGAGCGAGGAAACCCACCCCGGATCCATAAGGTATCCTGTGAATCAGTGTCAAGTTCATCAAGAGCAAGGCTGGATACCGGTATAAACAAAGCACGCCCGGCCAGTGATTCTGAAACACCGCGCACCAGACCCGGTGAAGCGCTACCCAAAACCAAAAAACGAGCCGGAATTTCACGCCGATCGGCCAGGGGGCGCAGGGTTTCAAAGAGCTGAGGTATGCGCTGGATTTCATCAATTACAACCAGGCCCCGCAAGGGTTCAAGCGTTATTTCGGGCGTTTCAAGGGCAGCACGTGAAGCCGCTCTCTCCAGATCAAAATGGTGAACCTTGGCGCCGGCCTGTTTATCAAAAATTTTGGCAACCATCTGTGCCAGGGTGGTCTTTCCGGTCTGACGGGCGCCAAGCAGCACAGTAACAGGTGCCTCATTGAGAGCTTGAAGTACCTGTTTCATCAAACGCGGCCGCGGTATCAGTTTCGATTGTTGTTGCATATTAGAACTATAACTCCTAATATTCCCCAATGTCAAGCAAATGATAAATCTAAAACTATGAATTATGACCAGTTACCAGATAATTTTCAATTTCTCCTTTGAACTTTTCGCAATTTGTGGTAGTCATAACTAAAGGGCTCCTTTTATGATTTTTATTAAAAATACAATTAGTTATATACCATAAAAGAGTGCCATTTTCAACGCTAAAAGTGAAATAAAATGAGTAAAATATAAGCCGCCAACCTTCATTTAGGGGTGCGAAACTTGAGAACGTTTGTATCAAAGACGACTTTCTCCTGCATCCCTTAAAATTTTGCGAATTTTCGTTATAACCGTATAATTTTTTTAAAGATAATTGGATTTTGTTGTATTGAAGGGGAAATTGGTGTATCAAGCGACTTAAGTAAGATCGTGACAAAAAAGAAGATTTCTGTTTAATAATGTTCGATCATAAAAATGAGGAGGAACTGAAAAGGCGAGCAGATGAAACTGACGGATAATGAGATAAGAGATATTAATCGGTATCTGGAGGAAGGCAAACCGCTGCCGGAGAAGTACCGTTTTTTGCTCTTTGAGGATAAGCGGGAGGTGGAGCTGGTTTGGAATGGCAAGACCAGTGAGGTTTGTAATGTAGTGCTGCCGTTTCAGGTGATTGAGCAGGTTGATGAGCCGCGCGAGGAGAAAGCCGTCAAATTGCAGATGGACCTTTTTGACATGCAGACAGGCCGGCAGATCAAGGGCTGGAACAACAAGCTGATCTGGGGCGATAACAAGTTGATTCTATCCTCGCTGAAAAACGGGCCGCTTAGAGAAGAGATCGAAGCCCAGGGCGGTATCAAGCTGATCTATATTGACCCGCCGTTTGACGTGGGCGCGGATTTTTCAATGGATATTGAAATTGGCGGCGAGACCCTGACCAAGAAGCCGGGCATACTGGAAGAAATTGCATATAGGGACACATGGGGCAAGGGTGCGGATTCCTTTATCAGCATGATCTATGAACGGCTGGTGCTGATGCGGGATTTGCTTGCGGAGGATGGGTCTATTTATGTGCATTGTGATTGGCGGGTGAATAGTTATATCCGGCTGGTTTTGGATGAGGTTTTTGGGAAAGATAATTTTCTTAATCAGATAACCTGGAAAAGAACTCCCTTTGCTGGAAGCAGTAAGGCAAGAGCTAAAAAATTTCCAATTAATCAAGACACTATATTTTTATTTTCAAAGAAAGAAGATGATTACATATTTTATCAACAGTATCTTGAATATTCCAAGGAATACAGAGAGAGATTCAAATATAAGGATGAACGTGGTTTTTATCGGAAGACATTGTTGAAGACTTACTCAGAGGCAACGGGAAAAAGGTTAAAAAAAGAAAATCGATGGATTGATCCAATAAAGAGCGGCGCTTATCCATCCTATAAGCAATATTTACATGAATCTAAAGGGAAACAAATAGAAGATATCTGGACCGATATAAATCTCACAAATCCGATGGCGGACGAACGTGTAGCTTATCCAACTCAAAAACCCGAAGCCCTGTTAGAACGCGTTCTCAAAGCCTCTTCCAACGAAAACGACATCATCGCCGACTTCTTCTGCGGTTCCGGCACTACCCTGGCTGTTGCCGAAAAACTAAATCGAAAATGGATCGGCTCCGACCTCGGCAAGTTTGCCATCCATACCACCCGCAAGCGCATGATTGGCGTACAGCGGCAGCTCAAAAAAGAGAACAAATCCTGGCGCGCCTTTGAAATTCTTAATCTGGGAAGATATGAACGCCAACACTACATCGGCGTCAACCCCAATCTCAGGGAACAGGAAAAGCAGAAACAACTGGAAGCCAAAGAAAAAGATTTCCTCAATCTTATCCTTCACGCCTACCGCTCCGAGGCGGTCAGCCAGTTCAAGACATTTCAGGGCAAAAAGGCCGGTCGGCTGGTGGCGGTTGGGCCGGTGAATCTGCCTGTCACTCGTTTGTTTGTGGAAGAAATCATTCTTGAATGCCGCCAAAAGCATATCACCCGTGTGGATATTCTCGGTTTTGAGTTCGAGATGGGGCTGTTCCCTAATATTCTTGACGAAGCCAAAGCCAAGGGGATTGATCTGGCAATGAAATACATTCCTAGAGACGTGTTCGACAAGCGGGCAGTGGAGAAGAATCAGGTGGTGTTTCATGATGTTTCGTTTATTGAGATCAAGCCGCATTTTAAAAAGAATAGTATTGCCATGGAATTGACCGATTTTTCCGTCTTTTATTCACAGGATGCCAAGGGCGCTGATGAAAGCCTGAAGAAAGGCAAGAGCAAGGTGATTGTGGACAAGGGACAGGTAGTCAAGATCAGCAAAGACAAAAATGGTATTGTCAACCGCGAGGTGTTGACGCAGAATTGGACCGACTGGATAGACTACTGGGCCGTGGATTTTGACTTTGAATCCAAGCGGGAGATTGTGCGCATTAGACGAAAGCCGGCTGAGCAGGCCGATCTACCGGGGATGGAGCGGCCTCGCCAGATGCAATTCCAGGAATATGAAGAGGTCTGGACAGGCGATTATGTATTTGAAAACGAGTGGCAATCCTTTCGTACAAAAAAAGACCGGTCCCTGGAGTTCAAAAGCGTGTTCAGGGAATGCCCTCCGGGGCGGCGCAAGATCGCGGTAAAGGTAGTGGACATTTTCGGCAATGATACCATGAAGATAGTGGAAGTGACGGTGGGAGGGAAAAGACAATGAAAAAAATCAAAGTGTTGGAAAAAGAGATTTCCCTCTACTCACAAAATGAAGAAGATTATATTTGCATTACCGATATCGCAAAATATAAGAACTCTGAAACAACAGGATTAATTATTTCTCATTGGCTTAGCACCCGATTTACAGTTGAATTTATGGGATTTTGGGAAAAAATTCATAATCCTGATTTTAATGTTACTGAATTCCGTAACATTAAAAATCAAAGCGGTTCAAATGGCTTTGTGCTTACTGTAAAACAATGGGTTCAAAAAACGAATGCCATCGGCATTATTGCAAAACCAGGCAGATATGGCGGAACATACACTCATAAAGATATTGCGTTTGAGTTTGCATCATGGATTTCGGTTGAATTCAAGCTGTATCTCATCAAGGAATTCCAGCGGCTTAAAGATGAAGAACAAAAGCAGCTTGGATGGGATATCAAACGGAACCTGGCTAAAATTAACTACCGGATTCATACCGATGCCATCAAAGAGAATCTCATTCCGCCGGAGCTGACAAGCCGGCAGATTAATCTTGTTTATGCATCTGAAGCAGATATTTTGAATATGGCATTGTTTGGTATGACTGCAGGACAGTGGCGGGACGCAAATCCGGATAAGAAAGGAAATATTCGTGATTATGCCAATGTATCACAACTGGTTTGTCTGTCCAATCTGGAAAATCTGAATGCGCTGTTTATCAATGAGGGAATTTCACAATCCGAACGGCTTGCCAAACTCAACCATGTTGCGATTCAGCAGATGAGGCTGCTTACCGATAACAGTGGCGTAAAAAAGCTGGAAGGGGGCAAATAGTGGCCATACATCGGGATTTTCCCACTTCCCCTCACAGCATACTTGAGCCTGATGTCCGCTGGTTTCCCGCGGACGAAGCTCTTCGTGAATCAAGCTATGAAAAGCTGTTGCCGCCTCTGGTGCATGAACTGCGTAAAAAAGTGAAGGCATGGCGAGACAGCGACTATGAAGGGGCAACAGATACCAGTATTGCCTTGCTGAACTGGTGGTTTAATCAAGAGCATATGCTGCCGAAAGCAGGCGGCGCAATAGCAAAGTTTGAATACTACTTTGCCCAGCAAGAGGCGGTTGAAAGCATCATCTACCTTTACGATGTGGTTAAGATAAAGGACAAATATGACCTGCTCCGTTTTGATTCATCAGGCGCGGTGTCTGCCGGAATGTTTGATGAATCATGGCGGCGCTTTGTCATCAAGATGGCAACCGGTACAGGCAAAACCAAGGTGATGAGCCTGGTTCTGGCGTGGTCTTACTTTCACAAACTTTATGAGCCGGATTCGGACCTGGCGCGTAACTTTCTGCTGATTACGCCTAATATCATTGTGCTGGATCGGATCAGAACGGATTTTGACGGGTTGCGGATATTTTTTGAAGATCCGGTGCTGCCGCCCAATGGATATTCAGGCAATTTTGAAGGGCACAACTGGCGCGATGATTTTCAATTGACCCTGCATATTCAGGATGAGGTTAATGTTATCCGCAAGACCGGCAATATATTTTTAACCAATATTCACCGTGTCTATTCCGGCAACGATGTCGAGCCTTCCGCTGACGATGAAGATACGATGGATTATTTTCTGGGCAGGCGTCCCACTGGCGCTACCACGGATTCCAAAGTCGATCTTGGGGATATTGTCCGCGATATTGATGAACTGGTGGTGCTGAATGACGAGGCGCACCATATTCATGATCCCAAAATGGCGTGGTTCAAGTCGATTGAGGATATTCATAATCGGCTGAAACACAAGGACAAGTTCCTTTCCCTGCAAGTGGACATGACCGCTACACCCAAGCATAACAACGGCGCAAATTTTGTGCAGACCATTTCGGATTATCCTTTGGTAGAGGCCATTTCGCAAAATGTGGTCAAACACCCGGTACTGCCCGATTCCGCAAGCCGTGCCAAACTCAGTGAGCGGCAAAGTTCAAAATACACGGAAAAATATGCCGATTACCTGAATCTCGGCATAGAGGAGTGGCGTAAAGCATACAAAGAACATGAAAAACTGGACAAAAAAGCCATTCTCTTTGTAATGACTGACGATACCAGAAACTGCGATGATGTGGCTGAATATCTGGAAGCGACCTATCCTGATTTTAAAAATGCGGTGCTGGTGATTCACACGAAAAACAACGGTGAGATAAGTGAGGCGGCAAGCGGCAAGAAGAAGGAAGAGCTGAAAAAGCTGCGCAAACAGTCTAATAAAATTGACAACTGGGACAGCCCTTACAAGGCTATTGTCTCGGTGATGATGCTAAAAGAGGGTTGGGATGTGAAAAACGTGACCACTATCGTGGGATTGCGTCCCTATTCTGCTAAAAGTAATATTTTACCGGAACAGACTTTGGGCCGGGGCTTGCGAAAAATGTATCCCGGCTATGA
>JAJSZT010000107.1 GCA_030272815.1 Deltaproteobacteria bacterium | reverse complement strand
ACGTGAGCCAATACGGTCATTATATAGACAGGCAACCACACATAGTCCGGTGTTGATATCTGCTATTTATCTCTGATTCCACTGAATTCAAGAATATTTTGATATCTTTTTGGTATCTTTAAGTTTGAGCTGTGTGTCCGCTTTTTGTTTTTACTCGTGCTCGTGACGGTATAAACCATGGGGATGAGCGTGAACATGCTCGTGCAGATGGACCTCATCATCGAAAATGATCTTGCCATTTTTCATTGTATAAATTGAGTCTGTTATTTCAGAGAGTAAATCAAATTCGTGGGATATCAGTATATATGAAAGATCAAGTTCACACAGAGTTTTTTTTATCTTTGTTTTAGTTTTTTCGTCGAGGCCTGTAGTTGGTTCATCAAGAAGCAGTATTTCCGGTTCCATGGCAAGGACTGTGGCCAGTGATACCAGCCTTTTCTCCCCACCGGACAGCTTGTAGGTCAGCCTGTCCTCAAATCCTGCAAGATCAAGGAATTCCAGAGTTTTCCGAGCAATATCAATAGCTTCATCCTTTGACTTGCCAAGATTCAAAGGGCCAAAGGCAACATCTTCCAGCACGGTTGGGCTGAAAAGCTGATCATCTGCATCCTGAAAAAGCAGGCCGATTCTCCTACGCACATCTATAAAGTCTTTTTCTTCTTTTGCAGGCTTCCCAAAAATTTCAATTTTACCTGACAGAGGTTTTAACAGGCCCATAATTATGTGAAAAAGCGTAGTTTTCCCACAGCCATTAGGTCCCATGAGACCTATTTTTTCATTCCTTGAGAACTGTAGGTTTAGCTTGTCAAGAACTTCAGATCCTCCAGGATAGCTGAAAGATATATCTGTTAAATTGATGGTCAAGTTATTTCTGTCCACTCCATTATCCCCAGTAACATTATAATCACGATCATCAAAGCGACAGAAATTGCATCAATTTTTTTAAAAGAAAAATTTCTAATGGTGTAAAAATTACCCTTAAAACCGCGGCAGAGCATGGCATTGCGCACTCTCTGCATACGGTCGAAGCTTTTTATCAAAAGCATGCCGACTATATAAGCAAATGTTCTGTATGTGTGCAAATTTGTTCCAGGTCTGAATCCTCTCATTTTTATGGCATTTATTAAGCGGACATATTCCTTATCCATGACATGAATATATCGGTATGTGAAGAAAAAAAGATGCACCAGTTTTTTGGGCATCTTTAATTCAAGTATGGCATGTCCCAGCGTAAAGATTGGAGTTGAGGCTATAAGCGAGATCAGCATAAGCATCATAGCATTAGATTTGATGCTTATACGACAAGCATATATTAATCCTTCATGAGTTACTGCAAGCGAGCCAATGTTAAACAGGGATTTCCCTTCAGTAGTAAAGGGAAGAAAAAACCAGAGGAAAATTATCATTATATTGACGGGTACAAGACGCCTGAAAATTTCTCTTGCAGGTATTCCTGCCGTAAGAATAATACCGAGGGAAATAATAAGAGCTGACAAAAGAACCGGCAGACTGTTTGATACAGCCACAACAATGGAGAAAAAAAACACCTCAATTATCTTAACCCTGGGATCAATGCGATTAATTAGCGAATTGATGTTTGTTAATTCTTCAACTGCCACTATCGTGATTTCTTTTTCTGCGGCTTGTAAAATACATGGCCACACCCACGAGGCCAAATATGTAACCTATTCCGCCTATTATTTCAGTTAGACTGGGATCACCTCCGTATGAATCTGCCAGCATATTCATAATAGGCGCCAGCTTTCTGTCCAGAGATTCATCTATTAGCTTCTTTATTTCCTGTCTTGAAATTCCATGGGATTCGGAAGAAACAGGCTGATTTCTGCCCGGAACATCTGACCGTGATTGAAAGGCTGTTTCATAAGAGTCTTTGACATTAGATACAGCTTCAGGATTGATTTCCTCAACTGGTATTGTCCATTCTGCCATGTGGCCCATGGATGCTTTTAGAACTACCTTAAGAGCGGTTTGCTTTGGTATCTTAAAAGAAAACTCGCCGTTGTCATCTGTTTTTCCTTCCAGAAGCTTGTTTCCCTCCAGATCGAAAACAATTACAGAAGAGTTTTTCGCTCTTTTGCCCTTGCTGAACTTGCTCTGAGTATAGACAGTGTCACCCTCAACCCAGGCAAATATTGATACTTTGTGAGCAAATGCCGGCATGTCATAGAATGCAACAAAAATTATTAAGAAGAAGAGAAGTACAAACCGCTGTTTGCAATCAAACATATAAGCCATCCAAAATATCAGGCCTCACTTTCCTTAAAAACAGGGCGCAGGTTGCAGTCAAAATACCTTCGATCAGCATCACAGGCAGATGGACTGCCACCAATAGTTTTGCTGCGGGCAGAAAAGCTTTGCCATTTAGATACAGGGAAAGTCCAACAAGTATTCCTGCAAAAAGAACAGCGCAACAGCCTGCTGCAAATGCTGTTATTATAAATACAAGCCGGCCTGAGCTCTTTTTTACCCCCCAGCCAAACAAATAGTAACATGTTACGGCGGGAAGAGCCATGTTAAGAGTATTAATACCGAGTGTTGTGATTCCTCCAAACTGGAAAAGAAGTGCTTGAAGCGCCAGGCCGACCAGTATGGCCGGAAATGCTTTCCATCCCAGGATTAGTCCAAGCATGCCATTCAGTATGAGATGTACAGAGGACGGTCCAACCGGCAGATGTATAAGGGAAGCAACAAAAAAACCTGCTGTAAGGATACCCATATATGGAATTTCTTCATAATCTATGCATTTCAGCCCAATCCCAACGCCAATTGCTGTAAGGGCTGCGCCTCCAGTTAGAATGGCCGGGGATAATACGCCTTCTGAAATATGCATGTTTGTAACAGTTCACGGTTCACGGTTTTTTTCAATGAATTATGCAACGAATGAAGCATTTTAACCATTAACCGTTAACCGTGAACAGTTATAATCCCTGCCTGCTGGCAGGTTGGTGTCTTTGTGGCTGAACTATTCGCATATTTTAAAATTCTATAGCAAGCATAGTAGTCATCAGATGTCTTGTGTCTTTATTTTCAAATTTGCCGTGCAAATATTCAAAAGCAACGGATGTATTTTCAAACAACTCATAACTAGCAACTCCGCCAAATTGTTTTTTGGGCAGAAAATAGCAATCATTACTTCCCTCATAACAAACAGCAAGATTTAGACTGTCGGTAACACCATAGGCGAGCTCGATAGTCCAGGCTTCCGGCTGATAGGATTCCCCTTCGTCAAACGTATTCATTTCAATACCATCCATGGCTCCGAGATATTCTGCATTGAAGAAATATTTATCCAGAAGGGAAGCAATTATGAATGCATTGAACCCGTCGATATGATTTTTGATTGTTGCATCTTCCTCTCCTGCTTCATGTGCTACTTCCTCTACCACTTCCTGAAGGCCGTCACTGTCGGCAATGTTTGATACCCAGGATATTCCGGCAGTTAAATTCAAATCAGGCACTGTTGTTTCAGGAAGGGTAAAACATGCGCTTGCAAGGTAATTATCTATATGATTTTCTTCTCCTGTTTCATCTATATCTCCGTTGAAAACGCCAACGGAAAGTTCCAGCAGGTCATTCCTGAAGCCTGCGACAGCAGCACTTTCGTTTGTTTCTCCAAGTTCCAGGGTAAGAGGATCTCTAATAAAATGGCTTTCAAACCTTCCAAAAGGGATATACATTTTTCCTAAATCAACATAAAGAGGCACCACATCCGCTCCATCAATTGTGATGATTCCCTGGTCCACATCAAAATCTGTTTCATCTTCTTCATATAAAAAGAAAAGACTTGCTTTAACATGCTTTGCAATATCAACATCAAAGCCGATTTCGACTGTTGCAAGAACAAGATCACTTGTGTCTGTGTTTCTTACTGATGGATCATGAAAATTGTAGTCTTCATAAGAAGCCTCGACTTCTATGCAAGCGCTGGGATGTATTTTATCAGCCCAGTTCCCAAGCAAACCTGCAAGTTTTGTTTCATAGACTTCCTTGTCTCCAGTTTGCGAAGAAAATTCCATTTCCTGCTTCATGTCGGCAGCTTCTTTGTCGGTAATGATGTTTTTCTTTTCCAGAAGCTTCAGCAGTTGTTCGGTTTCCTGGCTAATGGCAAAAGCATTAGAATTAATAATGAACAATGCTAAAAAAAACGTAATCCCAATTACAATAAAATTTTGTTTGCGCATAACTTCTTCTCCTCCTGATTTTTGTTTTATTATTGATATTTTGTAATAATTTAGGTCTTTCAAAGAGACTTTTTTGACAGAATTAACAGGATATTCAGGATTAAAATATCAAAACTCATCCTGTAAATCCTCATCAAAATCCCTTACCTTACGTTTGATTTCAACAACCCATTCGGTTGTAAACTCTGTATGCACAACCAATGATTTTTTCGGTCAATTCTTTGTATTTCATTTCTCAGGATACGATTTTTTATGATTTTCCGGATAGCTAAAATGAGACTTAACCTTGTTTGTTTACTTGAAACAAAATCTTGTTTATCCTGTTATCCTGTCAGAATTTTTTCAAAGGGCTAAAGTGTTACGATATTTTATATAATTACTTCATGTCAATAAACTCAACCCAGATAACAGCTCCAATCTCAACATCTTTGTCTTCTCCATTATGTTTTATTTTAGCGTCAGAAGTATTTAGTGCAGCAAAGCCCCACCATCCGGCTTTTGGTGCAGCATAGGTGAAGACACCATTCTGGTCGGCTTTGACAGTCTGAGTTACCATGTAATCAGTCGGCGCGCTGTATTTTCCCTCTTTGTTATAATATTCGACTTCAACTTCAGCATATGGTACGGAGTTCCCATTCAGCTTGACTATTCCCTGAAACACATTGCCGGTGTACAGTCCATATGGTTTGGTCAGGGGGACAATCTCTGTTTTAAGGCCAAGCTCTTCATCCCAGCCCTCATCATCGCCAAAAGCAGTAACCACAGCTTTTGTATAATGAGCAATATAACAATCTTCTGCTGGTTCCCAGTATGGCTGAGGTTCCATATAAAACATGTAAACCCCCGGCCTTTTAATCTTATAATTTGCAGTCCATGCCTGATGTCCTTCAACTGGGGCTGGATTTAGTGATTTTATTAAATTTGTTTTTTCCCCATTTATACAAACACCGAAGTTGGCTGGTTTGGAAAGATGCATTCCAAGGCCTTCAAATGGATGCCAGAACATAAGGTCTATTTTTACATTATTGTTTTCTCCCTGCATTACCATCTGGTCTGAAGGTATGACCATGCCGAAATGAGCTGAAACAGGACTGGCGATCATGACAATAAATAATACAAATACAAAATAATTTAAAGAAGATTTATTCATGAAATTGCCCTCCAATGTGCAAAAAAAACCACCAAGACAAAATATCTTCATGATACGCTTACCTTCGTGGTTTTATGTTTAAAATTAAATTTATTGAAATATTTTTTTCAAGCGGGCTTCAGCCAGCAGATTATCAGTATCTAATATATTGAAAACATATTCAGTGTCAATATTAAATTTTGAGCATAAAATCCAAATTGTATTTGGAAACATTATGCTGTTATCGGAAATCACTGCTATTCACGTAACAAATTGAAACGCTTTAAAAATTGTGATATGAAAATACAATCTACAAGAAAATTGTTTGATTCCTAAGTGGCACTCATGGCAAGATATCTGAACTTCAAAACGTCAGGCGAGATAGCCTTCAATGGGTTCGAAGCCCTCCGGGCGCGCCATGCTTTATGATGCAGCCATCATCCTGGCTAATGTTTTACGACGTGTACCAAGGGCTAAATGGGATTTTACCAATAGATCCATGGAAACTGAGGGATCTCCAGCTTCCATTTTAGCGACTCTAGACTGGCTTGATTTAACTAACTTGGCCAACTCTACCTGAGTCATTTTTTTACGTTTTCGTGCCTTTATTAAACCTTTTGCCAGCGCCAGCTTCAATTCAACAAATGCTGATTCTTCCTTTGACAAGCCTAAAAATTCTTCGGCTGACCCAATAATATACCCTTTTTCTTCCAAGGCTTTTCTTTTACTTTGTTTCATCTCTCCTTCCCTCCCGAAAAAATAAGGGATTACCTTTTATCTCCCAATATCAAATTTCTATTTTGAAGCATTATCATACCTTCATTCTCTGTTTACAGGTTTCCATAATGGTTTTAGGAATCTTATTTGACTTTTTCTCAAAAGCATGTAGCAAAAGTATAGCGTCCTGATCGATGCGATAGATTATCCTGTACCATTTATCTTTATCCTTGTGATCCTTAATTCATGGCATCAGGAACATAAATCAGGTATTTTTTTAGAATACGGCATTTCTAATTTATTCCCCTGCTGCAATAACCTTAACAAATATCCTGCTTGAATTCTTGCCTGTTCCGAAAAAGGCGGGCTCTTAATTTCGGATTTCAACCATACTATTGGCTTGTCTTTAGGATTCACTATTTACACCGCAACCATTATTGTCAAATTTATAAGCCCGTTACTTATTCCTAATAAAAATATGTCATATCTGGCATGTCGAGTCAAGCTTATCTTTTAAGGTATCTATAAAAATCAGAGTCTTAATATTCTCAAAGAAATTTTGACATCATTTTTTCTTTATGCGATATAAATTATATTATTTATTAACTAAATTAATTATAGATATTAGTTTAATATCATAATATTTTAAATAGTTATGATTCTGGCAAGTTATCTGCATAATCAGGAAATCGTATTTTGCATATTGAAGACCCCCAACCAATTAAAAAATTTCGACAATCTCCCCTTAAGATTCAACCGCGCATCATTACAAAATCTATTATTTAAGCATTAGAAATTTTCTCATACCCTGCCCTCATCTAATACTAAAGTACTAAAAACCTCGACCTGAAAAATACGAAAAAAATCATACCTTTTCCGTATTTACAGTTTAAATATCGGCATTGTATAAAATTTAAGGGATAATAAACACAAATTTAGTAAAAAAGGAGCGGAAGGTTAAATAATCAGGCAAAGTAATATTAACTATGTAATCAGAAAGGAGGTAAAGGAGGAAAATGAAAAATTTTTTAGCGTTTTTATGTGCGATGATTCTGGTTTTTGGTATGGTAGGAAATGCAAGTGCTGCCCTATATAGCTATGATTTTAGTGCCATGGGGTATAGTGACGGACAAATTCTTGAAGGTATGACTTTAGATTCTGCCACATTCACTTCAGAAACTCAAGACTTGAGATACTATACGGATTATGGAGGAGGTGTTGGGACTGGCTATGGTATTGGGGCAGCAGGTGATACTTACATCAATTTTTCAATTGCCATTAATGAACTTAGTTTTACTGGAGGAGACGGCGCCGGCGATAATGAT
>JAJSZT010000106.1 GCA_030272815.1 Deltaproteobacteria bacterium | reverse complement strand
AATGTGATGTAAAACACCAGGTGCGCTCAGTCGGGCTAATCTTGATAAATTTATCACTTTTCTAATAAATTGTCAACTTAGAATCTTAAGGGCGTCCCGCTTTTCCGCTTACCTTCCATCCGGTAACCCGTTCTATTACAGTTTTATGTTTAACCAACCAGGATTCCATACCCGACAAACGATGGGTAAGCGAATACAAAACGTATGTCAAAAAAAGGACTGCCAACTGCCCATAAGACAAACCATCCCAGTTCTTATGGGGGACATAAATACCGTCAATAATCTTATGAACTTGCATCTTCATCAACCAATTGATTATCAAGGGAATGCTGTCAACTCTTTCGATTCGATTTTCCATAATACCTCCTTAGATTATACCAATTTATTTTACATTGGCATATCTAAGGAGTTTTGTCTTTAGAAAAATGGATATCGAACCAAAATATGATGAATAAATTAAATTCTTCGGTTAAAAACCAGCGAAACGCAAGATATCTTTATACTCTGTCCCATTTTTTAGCATATTATAAATGATACGGGCAAGCTTGTAGGCAGTTGCCGTTATCGCTTTGGCAGGACCTTTTTTAGCTTTCATTCTTCTAAAAAACGCACCTATAGCCGACTTACTTCGCTGAAGGCTATACGCCGCTAACCGAAGCGCATGGGCAACGCGATTAGCACATTTTTTAGTCTTTGAACTTATAACCTTTCCTCCAGATATCTTACTGCCAGGAGATAGGCCTAACCAGGAACCAAAATGTTTCTCAGTGGGCCAAAGGCTCATATCCAAACCAGTCTCACTGATAATCTTTAAGACGGTAAGAGTATCAAGGCCATCGACAGCGGTTAAATCGATGCCTGTTATTCGATAAAGGTGAGATCGAGCATCAAACGATGGCTTATTCTTGCCACGATTTGACTTATGCGCTTTACCTAAAGATCGGCCATTGCTTCGATCTTCAAAGGAGGACAGATATTGCTCGATCTTGCGGTCACAGTCGACAATCTTCTCATGATAAGTATCATAAAGTTCAACCGCTTGTTTAAGGGAAAACAAATGTTCCACACGGTAGTTGCCATGCAATGCTTTGGCGATGGTTTTGGCATCATTCTTACATCTCGGATTGCGTAATTGAGCCAATTTTTTAGGATTACGCTCTCTACTTATAATGGCACGGATAATACCCATTCCGGTAACACCGGTAATATCCCGAACGACCTGATTGAGTTTGATGTTCATCTGTTCCATTGCCTTTTGCATATGTTGAATGTGATGAGAGGCATAAGAGACAAGCATGCTTCTTTGCCTCAGATAACCACGGAGAACACATATTTGATCTTCCGGTCGGAAGGATCCTCGTAACAAACCGTACGTATGGAGTCGTTGGATCCATTGACAATCCAATACGTCGGTTTTACGGCCTGGAACATTTTTGATAAATTGTGGATTTACCAGGTTCACGGCGATACCTTCTGAATCGAGAATTTCAAATAATGGAATCCAATAAACACTTGTAGATTCCATAGCTACGGTTTCAATTTGACACTCTTTCAGCCAATGGGCTAAAGTATAAAGATCGGCAGTAAAGGTGCCGAAGTTTCGTACGTCCTTTCCTTCGGGATCGCGTCCCTTTGGGATAGCGACGTAATGAAAGTCGGCGCCGATATCAATTCCAGCAGCATTGGGATTGATTAATTCGAATTTATCAACACCTTGTTTAGATTTTTTGGTTTTGCGTTTGTTTTTCATTTTTGCCTCCTATGAGATTTTGTGGAGGCATCAGACGCGAAGGTCAGCGAACTACTCAAACTTTCAAACGGGATCATATGTCACCAGTGAACCAGACGCTATGAGCTTCAGACCAAGCTTTTTAACGAGCACAATGGCATCAATGTCCTAACGGCCTTTATTGTCTGATGCTTCAGACAATAAATAAACTTTTATACGGTTTTTGCAAAAGTTATTTTCGATTACAGTGCCGCAGGCGGCATAACATAGCTTTTTACGAAACCACCATGCCACAAAAGAAGCGATACTTACAAGCAAGCGCTCCCCCCTCTTTCCCCTTAGTTCAGAGCGTATACCAGGTAATCGCTATTATACCCCCGAGCACGATCGGCCAGAATGAGACTTTGGGAATAAGATTGTCCTTGTAGTGAATGAGTTTGAGCCAAGGTGCCGCCCGCATGGAAAACAAATAGGTGTTGGCAGACGTAGCGACCAGTAGTCCGTACATTAAGAAGTAGAAATATTCCATATAAACAATACTTGTCCCAGCAAACTGTTCTCTCAAATGAATATGCGCCAACAGCACGACAAAGAACAGAGCCGAGCAGGCGCCGATAACTCCCGAGGTACTGAATCCGTGCCTGCTTGCCAAATCGGAGTCTGCGCTGATTGTCAACAACACACCGAACAACAATGCCGCGACAAGGAAAAGCGGCAACAAGTGCGCAACGAATGCGTTTACAAATTTTCGTTTGACGACAAAATTGTAGTGAAGCTCGGGAAAGTCCTCTCGGCCGATGTAGTGAGCAATACCGAAGTTTGTATCGTAACTCGAAGGCTTGTAATCAAAATAAGTATTCTGTCGCTCCCAAGTCCCAACCACAATACTTTTTTCGATGCCGAAGATATCATCCACGCCAGTGGATTCATAGGCCGCAAAGTCCGGCACGAGGACAATATTCCGAGCAAAGTCCTTTGGCCACAGGCGTACCCATACGGTTTTATGGTCAAATGGGTAATGAGAATACTCAAACGGCTGGCGTAAGGTTGCCTCGAAATACCAGCCGATCAGTTCCTCATCGCCCTGGCGGTAGCGATAGGCCTCGCGCGGTTCGATGTCACCACCCGAATTCACCTGCTCGGGCAGGATAAAACCGACTTCCGAGGAGTCCGGTTTGATGCCGTCATGCACGCCGTCTTTGTAACGTTGCCAGATATAACCCGATACGTTGACCTCGCTAGAGTTGAAGAACTGGAGCGACTGGATAAATATACCGGTCTTGATCGTAATCATGGGCTCGGCGCGTGAAATCGGTCCATCCGGTCCGTTTTCCCAGCGTTTTTCAAGATACTCATCAACAGCCTTCTCGTTCACAATTTGAGGTGGTTCAACTCTATATTCGTTCATATGTTTCCAAAGACCGACCAACACAACAAGCAAGACTCCAGACACGGCCACGGAAAGCCACCACCAGTTTCTTTCGTTCATTATTCAGACCTCCTTTTTCTCTATAAGTTTTTGATTAAGGAAATTTTGCCTCTCTTCTCTTTTTTATGGATATCCCTATTATGCATGCGATACCTACGGTGAGAGAGACAAAAACAAAGTAAATCTGATAATTCTTCCAAAATGGATCACACCAAAATGTCAGCAAGAGAATGAAGGCCGTCAGAAGGGCCACGCCGAAAACATACCATATGTATCGTGCAAATACAGCTCTCAACTCACAAATCCAGGCCGAAAGCAAAGCAAATCCAATGGAGATAAGAAGTACTACGAATAGACCGATACGAAACCCCCATCTCTTCGGGCATAGCCAACCGCACAACCCACCGGCGGGCTCCACAATTTCATTTTCATCCAGAAATTCCTTTATGACGTTCGTTGCCCCGTTACCGTCGTCTTTTCCGTTCGCTTCGCGTAGAGGGAGCGGCCAGAAACCGAATCCGCCGAAATTGTCCACCAGGTATATTAAGGTACTTTCCAGCCCGGATGTCTCGCCGCTGCCCGGAGTAATTACCGGTACTATTTTTCGCAGAATCCTCTTTTGTTCTTCGCTGTTACAGTTTTTTTCAATCGCATACCTCAATTGTCTCATGTTTTCTTCTATGGGCTCTTCCAGCACGACAAGGAATAAATCTTTCTTATGGATAATATCGTTAATTTTTTTTAGATGTTCCACATTATACACCCCTTTGTTATTGATAATATCAACCATGGGGAGCATAATGTTTAGACGATAATCATTCCCTGTCTCATCGAGCTTTTTTCGCAATTCTGAAATCATCCGTTCAACGATAGCAAACATTTTTTTTGGTCTTTGCTCTTAATTTCCGCAAAGTCAATAGTAACGCCGTCTGCCATGGTTCGCGCTGGACTGAACCCAAAGGATGTGTAAGGCTTCATAGCGTTGATCCAATAATTTGTTAGCTTAATAGTAGCCAAATTGACAATATTCGTTGTTAATGTATCAATAGTATTTAATCATTCGTGGCTCGTCATTGTGTGCCATTTTTCCCAATTCCTATTGTAAATGACCAGGTCCACCTTGGTTCTGTATCTATGGGCTACATCTATGAAATCGGCATGTGGCTTCTTCTTTTTCCAATGGAACGTGTCCGTAATCACACCTTTCTCATTGAAAGACAGAGCAAAATACCCGATTCTTGAAAGCACACTGAAGTCCAGTATCTGTTCAGTACCCGCCATCCAGAATGGATAAAAACCATATACCACGGTAGACGTATCAGGCGCGCAGCCTCACGACCCGCCGCTCCAGTTAATTGATTTTGACGTATCGTACTCGTGCTCTTTTCTGGCCTTTTCCACAATTAACGCCCGGTATTCTCCGGTCGCCTCTTCGATCTTTGTTTGCACCGCTCCTACCAGGGCATTCTTGCTTGCGTATTCTTTATCTTGAAGCTCCCGCAGCTCATTGATAATGTCAACCGAAATACCCGCATCCGTAAGTAGTACAAAAAATTGTTCGGTCAATTTGTAGGTTTTGAATTTATCGGCATAATTTACAATCAATAAATCGTCTTTTACTACCAATGCCTTCTTGAATAGATTATAGTTTTCATATTCTATATCCTGCAGGTCATTCAAACTCTCGATGACCCCGTCTGGGACACCGGTGTCCGTCAACCCCCCACATCTTCTTCAGTCAACTGGTAAACGACTCCCACACCATCTTCTCTTGCTTCCTGCACACTTTCAGTATCGGGAGAGCCATCTTCGGAGACCTCGGGCGACGGTGCAACGCCCGTTTCCTCGTCATGTGGAGTATTATTTCCTGGAGCCCTTTTGTTCCAATCCGGATCTTCCATGGCAATAGCTGCATAATGGAATAAAGTTGCGGCTAAATCGCCGGCAAAATTTTCCGTACGCTCAGTCTTGAAATCGTCACAAAATCGTAGCAGTGCAGCAATCGTTTTTTGGCCCATTGTTCCATCAATTTTTTCGGGATCATAGCCAAGGGCAGCGAGACTGATTTGCATCTTTTTGATCTGCTCTTTATCGAAATCGGATCGTTGGAGCGCTTCGTTCGACAATAATTGATCACAATCGACTTCTGCTGCATTGCAGAGACAAACGCCTCCAATGCACGCCACCTGAAACATAACAACCAAAAACAACGACGTTCGGATGCTGCTCAGCGCTGTTTTATTTGAAAGCGATAATATTGACATAATCATTCCTCAGTTGTTTCCCTCTTTTCTCACTTTTGGAAGCTCAAACGGTCAGCCCCTGACGTTGGACATAACAGGTTTGATCTTGCTCAGTTTCCTTCTTAGCGAAGCGTCTTTGGTCAATTTACTGACAAATTTGTATTGACATAGAGTGTAGGAACCATTGATATAATACATGACGCTGCTCAAGTTCGTCTCCGAACTCTCTACGATTATATGGTAATGTTATGTTAAGTAATTAATTAGTGCCTGTCCGAAAATTAGCCTTCTCAAAACTTTACCCACTATAATAACGCATAGCGTTACTATATTTGGACAAAAAAACAAGTAAACTTAAAGTAAAATGCTTCGGAAGAACTATTTATACTCTTTTATGGAGAATTTAGACACACTTCTCCTACTGAATGCTTAAGAAGATGATAAACTTGTTAGATTTTTCTATGCCGCCTTAGATTGCCTTCTTATTCGTTTGAGTTCTTTCTTTTGAAGTATAGTACCAAGTGTCTGCAAATTTCTTCCAAGAACAGCAAGGGCAACATAACGTTCGTATCCTTCTTCGCCTTTATCGCGACAAACAATAAGACCATTTCCGGAACCAAGAGCATTGATTGCAGATTCAATTCCAGGGTGCCATTTCCTGGCCTTGCCAAATTCCTTAGACCCTTCACGCTCCTGGTCAACCTTACTTCTCTTTCCTTTCTTTGGAAGGCATACTAATGGTATAACTTCTGAAAGCTCTTTCAGATTATTTGGAGTCCAAAAACCCTTGTCAAAACTCGTAATACGTATCCTATTATTGAATCGGTCTTGAAGTTTTTTCATTGTGTCAACAATGACTTTCTCATCGGTTACACCAATACCCATTACTTCCGCATGAACGATGAATCCTCCACCATCCTGGATCACAAGAACTCTGTGACCAAATTCAATTGGAAAAGGCATTTTGCCTCTATTGATAAGTTCAGTGAAAGGCTCAAAAAGACTGAAAATCTTTTCTGAATTCGGGATTTTTTCGTTTTCAAATACTCGCCGCCCTGCAAGCTCACACATGTTCTGAGTGGCAGTTATGAAATAAAAAATCTCTGACATTCTTGAATCTATCTCAAAAGAAAAGGTCGGGTTCAGTTCAAATTGGGTGAAGTAAAATGTACATATTGTATCAAGAGATTTTTCGATTATTTTGTTCAGACATCATAGTAAATGACATTTTTTCTCAATTTAAATCGTGCATCTATTCTTGACCGCTATAGTCCCTTGGGGAATTGAGGAGATACGAAAACTCAACCTTGGTGTCATGCTGTTTATCAGGTGACAAAACTTTATTGCTGCCTTCCGGTGTTTTTTGTCCTCTATCCAATCCAAAAGCACAACAAGTGTTTTTCCTGCTAATTTCACATAGCCGGCAAGCTTTGTGATCTTTGTCAGGATCTGTTTCACGTCTCGCGGATCATCATAACATGAACGGAACAGGCTAACCAGATGCTCACGTGAGTGAAAGGCAATCATTTGTATCAGGTCATATATCTTCTTTTTCTCCAGATCTGCCTTATTCATTGGTCTGCCTCGCAGTACTTCAATTATTGACACTTTGTCAGGCATTTCTTTTAGCGTTGCATGAAAGGCTTCGAGTTCTTTGTTGTATTTATCTATCTCTTCCTGAAGCTTGTTTAGCTTGTTTTCAAGACGAAGATCCTTTCGTATTTTTATTTTGGACTCTGTTTCTTGTTTTGCAAGCGCCAATTGGCCCATCTTTTGCTTGATTCCCTTGATCGTCTTTTTGATTGTTTTCACTTCAGGATTATTTACGAGGGGTTGTTCTTCAAGTTCCTTAAGATCATAGCCGGGATGATAATTGAAGTTGTACAGAGACATAATCTCTTTGAAAAAGTTCTCTGACTCTCCCCATCGTGAAAGCATGTATGCGGCAATATCCGGAGCAGGCTTTTGATGATTACTGGTATATATTGCTACTGATCTGTCCTTATCCAATTCCTTGAAAACAACCATACGCACTTCTGTCGAAGTCGCTTCTGTCCGGCCTTCTTTGATAGCTGTAGAAATTGATTCACGAATTAGTTTTGTTTTCTCGGCAATGAGATATCTTTTTCCATTAAACATCAAGCAGCTGGTATATTCCAAGTCTTTCAGTTCATCCTTTTTGACATACCTGGCCCACGTCACAAAATCAGCCCTTATGGATAATTGACTGAAAAAGTGAACGCCATAACCGCCACGATCAAAAACCAGAACAGGGCGATTGATACCCAGGCTGATTATCTTGTCAGCCGCTCTTATGATAATCGGCCTGAAATCAATATCACAGCCTTCAGTGATTGAAAATAAAGGTTTCCCATCAAGATCACTTACAACATAAATCTCGTTTCCTTTCATTATAGTTCGTCTGACCGTATGGTAACCCTTGGCCAGAACCTTGAGACCATAATATGGGAGGAAATGCCCATCAATGAAAAATACCTCCGGATTGATGAATCCCATCCTGCTGTAATTGCAATTATTTCCACAATTGACTCGTCTGTCTTTGCAATCCGGTTGCCAAGATCGACCAGTTGCCGTTTTCGGTTTCTTGTCCGCTGTTGCTGCCGATTCTTTTGTACATAATTTTTTTGGCGGGCTCGATACTGTTTCCAATAATCAGGATTTTTCTTTCGCCAATTCTTCTGGGCATCTCTGCGGGCCTCTCGGTAATCTTCATCTGATTCCAGCTTCTTCCGGTTCCACTCTCTTTTTCTGGCTCGCTGGCACTCTTTTTTTGAGCAATATTTCTGGTTGGGAACTTGGGGACAGGGGGTAAACGGCTCACAACAATCCTTGTTCCGACAACGTTTGCGTTTTTGCATTTTACAGTCTCCTTGATCCAGGGTTGGTTCAAGGAGTATATTGGTATTATCTGGTGAAAAGGTGCTGCTTAATGATGGAAGAACAAAAAAAATATGAAATTAAGAGAGGTGGGTCAGATTAAATTAGCAGAGGTGGGTCAATTCTGATTAGCGTTGAAGTTAAAAGTTACTTCCGGCAAAAATGCCGCAAAGCGAAATACAATAGTTTTTTACGAGATCGTAAAATTAAGCTTGACAGATTAAATTGAAAGTGTTTTGGATGTTTCAAATGTT
>JAJSZT010000105.1 GCA_030272815.1 Deltaproteobacteria bacterium | reverse complement strand
CAAGCACGTCGAGCAGCCAAAAGACTGGAACCTGTCGGCACTAAAGGCGATGTTCGAACTGCTCGGTCTTACTCCCGGTATGGCCCAGCTCGTTACACAGGGCAAAGACGAACCAGTGCAGCAGTTGCAGAAGGCAATCTCCGAACTGGTGGAGAAGCTCGTACTCATGCAACAGAACCTGCAAAACGGTTTGCTCTTCTAGGGCCGGAACCTGTTGGCAGAGGAAGAAGCCCAGAAACTCCGCACCCGGCTCAATGAGACCAAGACTTTTCTGGAATCGCTCCAAGTCTATACATCGCCCGGAAAGCTCAAAAATTTCCGCTATGACACGCAGGAGGTTACTGCTTACAGGGACGGGCTTAATTTTCTGGCCGAGATTGAATCCCTCCAGGAACTGGTGGTGGACCTCAGTTCCACAGCGTCGTTTCTATCCACCGCCGAGGCAGTCTTACCCCCAAAGGACGATTGGGTGGCCAAGATGAAGACGGTGCGTGACAATGTGCTCACTCAACTCGGCAATCCGGACAAACGTAGCGCGGCAACATTCCGCCAACAGACCCAGCGCAAACTGAATGATCTCAAGAAAACCTATGTGCAGGCCTACCTGTCGCTGCATATCAAAGCGCGGCTGGGTGTGAATGAAGACAAACGTAAGACCAGGCTTATGGCCGACGAGCGGCTTAAGGTTTTGCAAAAGCTTTCTACTATTGAACTGATGCCTCGCCAGCACCTGACCGATTTCCAGAACCGTCTCGCTGGTTTGAAAAGCTGTTTTGCACTTACTGAGCAAGAGCTAAACGCTTCGCCTGTTTGCCCAAATTGCAGCTTTAAACCCGGCTCGGAGCCGCCCGCCGCACCTGCGGGCTCGGTCCTGGATGGTCTGGACGAAGAGCTGGACAAAATGGTGAAAAACTGGAACCAGACACTCCTGACCAACCTGGAAGACCCAACCACAAAGGGCAATCTGAACCTGCTAAAGTCCGAGCCAAAGAAATTGGTGAACGGCTTCATCAAGAAACGTGCTCTGCCTGACCTGCCTGCCGAAGGCCCGGCGCAGGCAGGCAAACTTGACCAAAATTTCATCCATGCTTTGAGCGAAGCGCTTTCAGGTCTTCAGAAGGTTCCGATCAAGATCGCAGATTTAAGGGCAGCATTGCTCTCCGGTGGTTCACCGGTTACGCCTGCGGAGATGAAACAACGGTTTGAGGATTACCTGGATCAACTCACCAAGGGCAAGGAGCCAGGGAAAGTAAGGATTATACTGGAGTAAAAAAATGAAATCGCTGAATTCCGAATACCTTCAAAAGCAGCCGATTACCCATAACCTTCTGCAAACCATCCGCAGAATTGCGGAATATAAGGGCAAGCAGGATCTATACAAGGAACAATCACCGCAAATTCTTGAAACGCTGAGGCAGGCTGCGATTATACAAAGTACGGAATCCTCCAACCGACTGGAAGGAATCACCGCCCCCCTGGAGCGAATTAAGGACTTGGTTGCCAAGAAGACGACCCCTCGAAATCGCTCTGAGCAGGAAATTGCCGGTTATCGGGATGTTCTTAATACGATCCATGCTAACCATGCTGACATCCCCTTTACCACTGGTGTCGTGTTGCAGTTCCATCGAGACCTTTATCAATTTCTTCCCGCTGAGGGAGGCAAGTGGAAGCCTGCTGACAATGAGATTACGGAAATCCAGCCTGATGGCACAAAGGTTGTCCGTTTTTACCCGGTTCCTGCTCATCAGACTCCGGACGCCATGGACACGCTTCACGAACAATTCGCTGAACTCTGGCAGTCGGGGGAGATCGAACCGCTTCTTCTCATTCCAACCTATATTCTCGATTTCCTTTGCATCCATCCTTTTCTTGATGGAAACGGCCGCATGGCCAGACTCTTGACGCTTCTTTTGCTTTACAAGACCGGTTATGAATTGGGCCGCTATATCAGCTTGGAACAGATGATCGAGCAAACGAAAGAAGGTTATTATGATTCTCTATACACTTCTTCCCAGGGCTGGCATGAGATGCAGCATGCCATTTTACCTTGGTGGGAATATTTTTTAGGTGTCATGTTGTTTGGATCATATCAGAAGTTTGAACGACGTGTAGGACTAATTGCAACAGGGCGGGGAACAAAAACGGCAATGGTATTGGATGCTATAGGGCATTTCAGGAGTGATTTCACGATACGCGATCTTCAGGAGAGCTGTCCTCATGTCGGAATCGACCTGATTCGAAGGATTCTAAGAGAGCAGAAAAATATGGGTAAGCTTAAGTGCTTAGGGCGCGGACCCAATGCAAAATGGAGAAATAGGTAAAATACCTAATTAATAGGTATTGAACACTTTTAAATACCTATATAACAGATAATATTCTGGAAATATGGCAAAACATAAACAGACTTCAAGACCTGCTGAAAAGCTCTTTGCAGATGATCAAATGAATATGTTTGAGAAATCCTATGAAGAACGGCTTCAGGAAGAGAAGAACAAACTGGTCGAATGTCTTGGCATGACCTTTGAGAACGACGAGAAGCGCCGGGAATATTTCCTGGAGAAGCTACGCGAGAAACTCAAGGACCCGGAGTTCCGAAAAATCGAAGGCTTTCCGATTGGCGAGGACGAGGACATCCTGGCGCTGTCTGATCCGCCGTACTACACCGCTTGTCCAAACCCGTTCATTGCGGATTTCATCAAGCAGTATGGGAAGCCGTACGATCCGGCAGTTTCGTACTTAGCAGAGCCCTACGCAGGTGAATTGGCTGCAACGCGGAATAACCGGTTTGTCAATGCCCACTCCTATGCCACTAAAGTTCCTCATGAGATTGTTGCGAAGTTGATTCTTCATTACACCGAGCCAGGGGACATCGTTCTTGATGCTTTTGCCGGAACTGGCATGACAGCGGTTGGTGCGCAACTTTGCGGGGATTTTGAGACACTGCGGGATATGGGATTGTCGCAACATGGCAAAAAAAACCTAATCGCAGAAGACGGTCACAGTTTTCGTATGCCAGGGGCAAGGAATTCCATCGTGATTGATATTTGCCCAGCCGCTACTTTTTTAGGGGCGAACTTTAACCTTCCCCACATGCCTTCTGAGTATGATCAATCTGTTAAGAAAATCCGCGAGGCCGTTAATCGAGAATGCGGATGGATGTATAAGACACGTCATGAAAGTGATCAATACGGCCACATATCATGCACCCTTTGGTCTGATGTATTCGTTTGCCCTGAGTGCGGTGGTGAAATTGTGTTCTGGGATGCTGCTGTAGACACCGCGAATAGCGCGATAACGGACGTTATCAAATGTTCCCCATTGTGATTCACGATCAACAAAGCGACGATTGGAACGAGCTTGGGTAACCAAATATGACGGGTGTTTGAAGTCTCCAATAAAACAATTTAAACAGGTGCCTGTTCTCATATTATATGAGCATGGAGGAAAGAGACACGAGAAGGTCCCGGACCCAAAGGACTTAGAATTAATCAAAAAGATCGATGAACATGACATCCCACACTGGTTTCCTACCAACAGAATGCCAGAAGGAGAAGAGACACGTAGGAACGATGATATCGGATTAACTCATGTCCACCACTTTTTTACACGACGCAACCTTGCCACATTAGCCTGCGCATGGGCACAGGCAGACTCTCTACGTACACGGTTTATGCTTACAAGCATGATGTATAAGTCGTCCCTCTTATGTGCTCCGCTGATGAGTAACTACTTTGCTGCCAAGAAGGGTAAGACACGTGGTGGCTGGATTGGCAAGGAAAGATCCGGGACCCTTTACTGTCCTTCTATTCATAGTGAGGTATCTATTTGGTCTCAGATCGAATCCCGGAGTAAGTCTGTTCGAGTGACAGCTGCGTCGGATCACCTCCCAATGATTTCCACGGCGTCAGCAACGGATATCAGAATTCCCGAAAGCAGTATCGACTACGTGTTTACCGATCCGCCATTTGGTGCGAACAAAATGTATTCCGAGCTGAACTTTATTTGGGAATCGTGGCTGAAGATGCGCACAGACAACACGTTGGAAGCAATATGCAACAAGGTCCAGGGAAAAAGGCTTTTAGAGTATGAGTTCTTAATGAAATCTGGTTTTTCAGAGTACTATCGGGTACTTAAACCTGGAAGATGGATTACGGTTGAATTTTCCAATACAAGCAATGCTGTATGGAATGCCCTGCAGAACGCGATGGGTGCTTCTGGATTCATAGTCGCGGATGTTCGGAGTCTCGATAAGAAGCAAGGATCAATTATGGGCTATACCACAGCAACCGCTGCACGCCAAGATCTGGCTATCTCAGCGTATAAACCGAATGGAGGTCTTGAGTCGAGATTCAAACTGCAAGCGGGATCGGAAGATGGGGCATGGGATTTTATACGAACACACCTAAGCCAACTGCCCATATTTGTGGAGAGAAAAGGTGTAGCAGAAACGATCATAGAGCGCCAGGCATTCCGCCTCTTTGATCAAATGGTCGCGTTTCACGTCCAAAGAAATGTGGCGGTTCCCATGTCAGCATCGGAATTCCAACAAGGACTCAATCAGCGCTTTCCGCCACGTGACGGGATGTACTTCCTTCCGGACCAGGTGGCCAAGTACGACAAGAAGCGCATGACGGTGAGGGAAGTCCTCCAGCTCCAGCTTTTCGTCTCCGACGAGGCGTCGGCCATCCAGTGGCTCAAGCAGCAGCTCACCAGGAAACCGCAGACGTTCCAGGATATTCATCCGCAGTTCTTGAAAAAGATCGGTGGCTGGCAGAAGCATGAAAAGGCCCTGGAGCTTTCCGAACTGTTGGAGCAGAACTTCCTGCGCTACGACGGCAAGGGCGAGGTGTCCAGCCAGATTCACAGCTACCTCTCCTCGAATTTCAAGGAGCTGCGCAACCTCGCCAAGGACAACCAGGCGCTTAAGGCCAAAGGCAAGGACCGCTGGTATGTTCCTGACCCGAACAAGGCCGGCGACCTGGAAAAACTCCGCGAGCGAACTCTGATGCGCGAGTTCGAGGAGTATCGCGAATCAAAACAGAAGCGCCTAAAGGTGTTCCGCCTCGAGGCTGTTCGCGCCGGGTTCAAGAAGGCATGGCAGGAGCGCGACTACGCCACAATCATTGCAGTTGCCCGCAAGATTCCGGAGAAAATCCTCCAAGAGGACCCCAAGCTACTCATGTGGTACGACCAGGCGGTAACAAGAATGGGAGAGGAATAATGGCAATCGATGAAAAAACGATTCGTAGTGTTATTACACCTAATGATCAGTTTCTCCGGGCAGTCTTCAGTACTTCAAAAGCGTATTACATAGACATCTATCAACGGGAGTACAAGTGGACAGCGGAGAATGTAAAAACGCTGGTTGACGATATTGCGATACGTTTTGAGCAGCACAATCGAACCAAGATAGAACCTCGAGATATACAGGCTGACGTACAGGAAAATTTTGAGCCATACTTTCTCAATACTTATTTGACACACAGCACACCCACGAATATTTCAATTGTTGACGGTCAACAACGGCTTACCACTTTCTTACTTATTCTGATTAAGCTTTATCAAATTTTGATATCGATCGAAAACAATACAATCAATGCAGGAACGACATTTAGTAGTAGCACCCTTGAGAAGCTTATATTCGAGAGTGATGATTTTGGTGATGCGACACGATTTAAAATATTTAACGAGAACCGCGAAGCCACCTTCCAAAAATTAGTAGAGAACAAATTCATCACACCGGAAGACGAAACGCAACAACGAATCAATGACAATTTCCAGACCATCAGCGAATACTATGACAACTTCTTTGCAGTTGATGATCAGCCTGACCGCTACGATTTACCTAAACTTACCTATTACATCACATACTTATTAGACCGAATTTCGATCGTTGAGATTAAGATTGAGCGACAAAAAAATGTAGCTATGATTTTCGAGGTTGTGAATGATCGTGGTTTAGGGCTCAAACCATACGAAATCCTGAAAGGCAAGCTGATTGGAAATTTGCCACTAGGAAAGAAAGAACAAGCAAACGCAGTATGGACGAGGTTGCAAGATGATTATTTCGCTACCGAATTGAAGAAAAGCACAGAGTCGAAGCTTGACTTGGATATGTTTTTCCGAACATTTTTCCGTGCTAAGTTCGCTAACTCAGAAAATGACTATGAAAAATTTGAGAGCGATTATCACTACGAGATGTATCGCCATCACGAGATACGAAATTATTTTGGTAATTACGAAAATAGTGATTTGCTGTATGAGCGGATTACTAATGACATAAAGTACTTCGCCGATTTCTATCTATGGCTGCGCACTACCTATGACAATGAGTATTTGATCTATAATAAGTTGCTGGATCAAAATCAGCAGTACTTACTAATCATGTCCGGATTGAAGCTCAACGATCCGGATCGGGATAACAAAATTACTGGAATTGCACGCAAATTTGATCAGTTCCATACAATCATTCGCTTGCTTGATTTGTACGATAGCCCAATGTTTCAGCGACTTATCTACCCGCTTAACCGTCAAATTCGGGATGAAGATCTCACAGAGATTTACAACAAGTTTGATACAGAACTGATTCATTCCCTTGAACAGGGAGAGGTGATTCAGAAAGATGAAGTAAAAAGCGTCATAGATCTATTTTCCTATGAGCGGTTCAAAGGAATGAAGAATCGTTGGATAAATTTCAGTAAATATATCCTTATGCGTATCGACCGTTATCTTTCACAATTGATTGATAAACCATCCTATGCAGGTGGTGATTTGCTGGAGTTAGAAGATCATTTCAATAAAACAACCCGAAAAAAATACGGCATGCACCTTGAACATATTTACGCATTTAACGAGTCGAATAAGGCATTGTTTACCAATGAGAGGGGCATATTCGATGAACAGGCCTTTAATAGTACTCGAAACATGCTTGGGATGGTACTGCTTCTAAAAGATCGCCAGAATGAAAGCAGTAACAACGAGAGCTACCGCAAAAAAGTCGATACGTACAAGCAAAGCAATTTCATCTGGAATGAGTTGATGGTGGGGCACCTGCATGGCGTAGATCTACGCAATATTCCTTCAGATTTTGCTGTAGAGGTGATTGATCCCGATGGAAGTGATGCTTTTCCGAAAGATAAAATCGGTTCTCGTCAAAAATCGGTTTATGCAGCAATTAAGCAAATCTGGCTCAATGAAGTTATTGAGGCATAATGATAGGCGAATGAAGATACAGTACTGGCTACGGACAGCTTTGTCAGGTCATCGAAACCCAGACCCTCTGGGGCGATACGACCTGCCGCGTCTGGCTGCCCGCGCGTGGCTCTGAAGTGTGTATCGTTATCCGCGCGGAAGGAGGTGCCCATGAGTAGCTGGCGCGACGATATTCTCAAGGAGTTCACTCCAAAGGTGGCTCGTCTGACCCTGGTTGCCGATCCCGATGGGCTTCTTTTGGAGGAAGGGATTCTTGAAGGAATACGCGAGCGGGGATTTGAACTAATCCCGTTCGAGGATCACGTTGCCTTCCGCTATGCCTATGAAACCAAGTTCCGTTCCCGCTGGGACAAGGGAGAACAGACGGACCTGCCTGCGCCGCGACCAGACATCTTTTATGTCTACGTTATTCAATGCGGTGATAAGAGTCTCTACATCGGGCAGACTGATAACCTTCAACGACGCTGGAAACAACACAATAAAGGTGAAGCGACATGGACGGCTCCAAGAAAGCCGATCGAATTGGTTCACTACGAGGAATTCAAGACGAGAGAAGAGGCGGTTAACCGCGGAAAGCACCTCAAAACCACAAATGGGCGCAGGGAGATCAAAAAGCTGATAATGAAAGGACGGGCGCGGCAGGCAGGCCTGGTCGTCGCACTTCGCTCCGGAGCCAGCGATCTTGCTTCCTTGCCGTACGATTTGCTCCAAGCTGGTCGCCGGTTATCTTTAAACCTTGGAGAGATATTCCCAAACCTGAGCTATCCGGTGATAGCCGCCTTGGACCGCGGAGATCTTGAAGCGCTTTTTGACGCCCAAAAACGACATACCCCCGGTATCTTGGGTGACAACGCTACAAAAGAGTTCGTTCTGCGGCATGTATTCGAGATCGCACCTGAACTGATCAGAAAGCCGTCTGATCTGCTTCGCGTGCTACTTCGCCGCCATTACCGTGGACAGCGCATCCCGACGATTCTGGATGAACGTTTCATCCAGGTCCTTCGCCAGAACGACGACTTTGAAGGCTGGCCGCTTGATTCCATCATCCCGGACCGAGAAACGTTTTTCGCCTTTCTCCAGGAACGCTGGCCCATTTTTCTCGAGCGGTCGGCAAAAAAAGATGGTTTAGAGATCAGCGAGAACACGGAAGCCTTTGGGCTTGAATTTTCGGGCCCCTTGGATTTGCCTTTTGACCACGATGATATCCGGGTCTATATTGACAATCTGTTTCTTGAAGGATTACTTCAAGCTGTTTCCCATGAGCGAGCCGATTCTTTGTCCAAAACCTGGCTCGCCATTGGTATCCGTATCGATGAGCAGGCAGACCGAACACGTCGCGTGAATGGCCTGCTTGATAATATAGCGTCCGCAATCCCGAATGAGGATGCACGGCATGATGACTGGTTTCATTTTGCCAAAACCTGGGCTGAGCTTATGGCGCTTGTTTTGGAACTGAATGCGGGGTTGCCCGAACCGGCCCATCAGAGGATTCAATCTC
>JAJSZT010000104.1 GCA_030272815.1 Deltaproteobacteria bacterium | reverse complement strand
TCTGAGGTCATATATAAGGAAGAGAGCTTTTATCCAATTTTAAGGCTTTTTCGAACCTATCTTAAAAAGGATGGAGAAATAATGTTAGTGGAAAGGCCTAGAAAAACAAATATGGAATTTTTCAGGCAAATGAGCGAACACTTTAATATAAAAGCCCAAAAGAAAATTATCCGCAATGGTTCTGATGAGATCCATGTAATGATGTGCAGGATGACATTTAAGTCTATTTGACTTTTGACGAGTTTATCAAATTATGGAATCACTACAATCTGTGATGTTGGGTATAATTCAGGGGTTAACTGAGTTTTTGCCTGTCAGCAGTTCCGGACACCTGGTCTTGCTTCAAAATTTATTCGGAATCAGCGAACCGGAGCTGTTATTCGATATAAGTCTTCATCTTGGAACTTTAATAGCTGTATTCATAGTATTTTATAAAGAAATTCTAAGAATACTTCAAACTCTGTTACGTCTTCCAGCTTTAATTAAGTCGTCAGGAAACTTGAAGTCGCTTTTTGCTCATAATGAAGAAATAAGAATTGCTGCTTTGATATTTATTGGAAGCATTCCTACAGCCATTTTGGGAATTTTATTTCACAAAATCGCTGACCAGATCTTTGGAGCTGTTTGGATAGTAGGAGCAATGCTTTTAGTAACCGGTACGCTTCTTTGGTTTACCAGGCAGATGAGTGATGAAGGACGTCCTCTAATAAAAGTAAGCATTAGAGATGCTTTGATGATAGGACTGATTCAAGGCATGGCTATAATGCCCGGAATATCAAGATCCGGAGCTACTATCTCTATGGCTCTCTTCCTGGGAATGAACAGGGAAGTTGCGGGTCGTTATTCTTTTCTATTATCAATTCCTGCAATACTGGGCGCTTTGATACTTGGTCTTAACTCAACCATTATCCAGACAGATATCCCCGGAAAAATAATATTGATGGGAACCGTTACTGCGGGAATTGTCGGTTATATATCCTTGAAAGTTTTGCTTCGCATGGTTAAACAGGGACATTTGTACTATTTTGCACCTTATTGCTGGTTACTTGGTGCTGCAACGCTAATCTGGAGCTTATAACCTGAATTGAGCTTTTAGCAGTTAGCTTTTAGCAGTTAGCACAATAATTTCAATATATTGCTAAAGGTCAACATTTCACCCAATGGGTGAAAATCGAATGAGTGTAACCAAAATAGAACATTGTGCAGAAAAACAAGGAGGATTAATAAACATGGATACTCTAATAACCCTGCTTGATAACTATGGAATATTGGGCTTAATTCTTCTTGTTGCTTTATATATATTACTGAATAGTAAGTTTACTATTCAGTATCCAAAAGACTCAAAATCAAATACAAAAATCGAGTTCAAGGAGTAGGAATCAAGATAGGAGTAATATAGCGTTTTTATTATGCATTGTGATTGTAATCTCTGCGTTCTGACTTATGATCGCTGATATCTAACATCTGCTTGATGCAAGCATAAAGGTTGTTTTGACCCTATCCCATATTTATATCGTTCTATTTTGGTTACACTCAAATCGAATCGCTGGTAAACACCCGAAATAATAAGAGCTAATCGCTAAGAGCTAATCGCTTATCTTAGGTATTATAGAAAGGAGAATTATGAATCCGGATATTTTTAGAGAATACGATATCAGAGGAATTGCCGGTAAGGACATGACAGAAGACGATGTAATACAGATAGGAAAAGGAGTCGGCACTTATCTGTTGCAGCATGGTTCTTCAAAGCTCACTGTTGGACGTGACTGCAGGGAAACCTCGGATCTGTATGCTGAAAAAATCACTGAAGGTCTTTTGTCAACCGGCTGCGATGTTATAGATGTCGGGGTTTGTCCAACACCTGTATTTTACTTTTCAATCACCCATCTCAAGCAGGAAGGCGGTGTTATGATCACTGCCAGCCATAATCCTCCCGAATATAACGGTTTCAAACTATGTATTGGTTTAGATTCCATTCATGGCAAGGATATCCGGAAACTACTTGACATAATTAATGAAAAATCATTTGCCAACGGGAAGGGAGCATTATCATCCGCTGATGTTGTCACTCCTTACAAGGAATTTATCGATCAAAATATCTCTATATCCAAACCGCTAAAGATAGGCGTTGATGCAGGGAACGGTACGGCCGGGGTAGTCGCAGTGCCAATCTTGAAAAGCCTTAACTGCCAGGTTCATGACATATATTGTGACATGGATGGAACTTTCCCGAACCACGAAGCCGATCCAACAGTAGAGGCAAATATGAAAGACCTTATTTCTCTTGTAAGGGAAAAGGGGCTGGATTTAGGCATAGGTTACGATGGCGACGGTGACCGGATTGGCGTTATTGATGAAAAAGGAAATATTGTCTTTGGAGATCAGCTCATGATTATATTCTCAAGGGAAATCCTTTCCAGAAAACCCGGTGCTACTTTCATTTCAGAAGTAAAGTGTTCAAAGACAATGTATGATGACATAGAAAAAAACGGCGGCCGTGCCATAATGTGGAAAACCGGTCATTCTTTAATCAAAAAGAAAATGAAAGAAGAAAAAGCTGAACTTGCCGGCGAAATGAGCGGCCATATGTTCTTTGCCGACCGCTATTTTGGTTTTGACGATGCTATTTATGCATCCTGCAGGCTTCTTGAAATATTAGCTAATACCGGGAAGACAATATCCGAGCTTTTATCTGATGTTCCCAAGACTTATTCAACGCCGGAAATACGCGTCGAATGCCCGGATAACAAAAAGTTTGCAGTAGTAAAAAAAGTAACGGAATATTTTAAAAAACAATATAAGGTTATAGATATAGATGGTGTAAGGGTCCTGTTTGATGATGGATGGGGCCTTGTGCGGGCATCAAACACTCAGCCTGTTCTTGTGCTTCGTTTCGAAGCCCTGTCGGAGAAAAGGCTCACAGAAATCAGGAATCTTATCGAATCCGTTCTGGATAACATCCAAAAAGAGTAAAGCCAAAAAGAGTAAAGATTGACAACTTCGGATAAGAAAATTTTTGCTGTCCTGTTCTTCTCAATTTTTGTATCAGTAACAGGAGTCGGCATAGTAGTCCCTCTTCTTCCTGTCTATGCTTATGAACTTGGCGCAAGTGGTTTGTACATTGGACTGGTATTCGGGGCATTTTCCCTTTCAAGGACATTTTTTCTCCCATATTTCGGCCGGCTCTCAGACAAAAAAGGCCGCAAACCATTAATTGTTGCGGGCCTTTTAGCTTATGCCCTGATTTCTATAGGCTTTATCCTTTCAAAAAATGTCGAAACACTTATTATAATGCGATTTATTCAGGGCATATCATCCGCAATGCTGATACCGGTTATTCAGGCATATGTAGGCGATATAACACCTGAAGGCAGTGAAGGCCTGAGCATGGGAATGTTCAACATGTCTATGTTTTTTGGCCTTAGCGTCGGGCCTTTAGCTGGAGGTATGATAAATGAACATTTCAGCCTTAATACATCATTCCTGTGTATGGGCGTTCTTGCTTTTTTAGGTTTTTCTTTATGCCTTTTTCTGCTTCCGCCAACAAAGTCTGAACGAGCTGTCTCGCAAAAAAAAGAGGTCGCATCATGGAAAAAGCTATTAAGAGACAAAGATTTGGCAGCTCTTTTCTTCTTCAGATTCGCATATGCAGCATGTGTAGGTGTAGTATGGGGCTTCTTGCCTGTTCTGGCGGATTCGGAATTTCATCTTTCCAGCTCTTATATCGGAATTCTTGTAATGCTGGGAGTCTTTATCAGCGGTGTAATGCAGACACCCATGGGCTACATGGCCGATAGATTCAACAAAAGAATTATGATCTTAATCGGAGGATTTATAATAGCTTTTGCAATTTTATTATTTAACTGGGCAGACGGCTTTGGGGATTTGTTTATAGCCAATGTACTTATTGGAATCGGAGGCGGTATTGCAATGCCGGCACTGATGGCTTTGGCTGTATTAAAAGGAAATACAACAAAAGCCATGGGATCTGTGATGGGCATTATAATAATGGCTCACAGTTCCGGGATGCTTACAGGCTCTCTTGTCGCCGGATTGATGATGGATATGTTTCAGCTAAGGCATGCCTTCTCTTTTGGATCGTTAATAATGATCCTTGGAACCGGACTATTCTTTTTTTATACATCTCACAGGAAAGAAAAAACTGCTTAAAACCAAATAGCATACACAATGAAATTAGTAAGTTAAATAGTTAAGAGCATTCCCTTCTACGTCCCTGGTAAAACCCGAAAAAGCTCAATTCCGAAAAAATATGTTAAAATCAACCATTTTCAAAAGTCGCATCAATCAAGGCGTCAAGCTCAAATGACAGGTTATATTGTGCAATTACGCAGCCACATGATGAATATTCTTAAAATTAGAATAAGTTAACTGGCTTAATTCCCAGTTGTTCTGAAGATTAAGCCAAAATTGAGGACTACCTCCCAATGCTTTTGAGAGCTTTACTGCCATTTCAGCGCTTATACCTCGCTTGCCTCGACAGATCTCATTAATGGTTTTCGGCAACACTCCAATATGTGCAGCAAGAGCTGTTTGGGTAAGCCCTATCTCTTCCAGCTCATCTTTCAAAACTTCTCCAGGGTGAACTGGAGTAATATGTGTCTGATTCATATGACACCTCCCATAATCGTTAATGATAGTCAGTAATTTCCACCTCTATGGCATGCTCTTTTTTCCATTTAAAACAGATTCTATATTGATCATTTATTCGAATACTAGACTGGCCTTTTCTTTTACCTTTTAGCATTTCAAAACGATTTCCACGAATCTCTCGCAAATCTTGAATTGAAGTTGCGGCACTTAATCGGGCAAGCTTAACTTGAGCCTTTTTGTGAAGATTTTTAGGTAGAATCCTCAAAGCTTCTTTGGAGCTTCTACCATAATTAATATCCTCAGTTCCCTTGTTTTTGAAATTTATTATTCCCATGCTCTTATTCCTTCCTACCACTTAATTACTATACCGGTATGCGGTAAATCCGTCAAGGAAAAAATTGAAACCGCGAAAAGTCATTATTGAAATAGATATTAGGTTATATTGATGCAGATGTGTAGGAAGGTATACAAAATGCCGAACTCACCGGCAGGAAGGGAACAAGGCGGTCGCTTGACTCGCTTCTGCTTCCCGTTGATGAAGATGGTCATGTACTCCTTCTGCCGCCGGATTGATGATGGATATGTTTCAGCTCAGACATGCCTTTTCTTTCGGAGCGCTGATAATGATCCTTGGGACCGGACTATTCTTTTTTTATATATCTCACAGGAAAGAAAAAATTGCTCAATGATACATAAGAACATCCTGGTTATTATAGGGCTCAAGCATAGCATGTTGAAATACCACGGAGTTTCCCCTTTATAGCACACCCAGTGATCGGATAAAATAGCCATTTCCGGATGTTCATAAGTCAGCTTATCCTTACATATTATATTCCAAAGATATTTTTTTTGTAAAAAGTGTAAAAATATCTTTACAAATAGCCAAATACTTAGTATGAATATATTAAATATCATATAAAATGGTATAATCATATAATAAATTAAAGGAGTTATCATGGAGTGGTTAGGGGAAAAAATTAAAGATTTGATAAAGGAAAATAATTCTTCAATAGTCAAATTAGCTAAAAAGACAAGTGTATCCAGGCAAACAGTAAATGACTGGATCAATGGCCAGATCCCCAAAGGCAACCATTTAATTAATCTTTGCAAAATTTTCAATGTAAACCCCGATTTTTTCTTTTCAAAAGATTTTGACAATTCAATATCTGTTCCTGTCCACCGCACAAGAATGACGGCCAAGGTTACACCGGCAATGCAAAAAGATGCGCTTGAAATGGCCAGAAAATATGAAGTCCTTTTTAAAAATGATGCGAATTCAAGCATCCTTCCTGTTGTAAGAGTTCATTACCGCACTGATGTAGTTGCAAAAAAAATTGCAACGGAGTTGCGAAAAAGAGCCAGCATCGGTCAGGATCTTCCTCCTGATTATGAACATACTTTTTCTCTTTTAGCGTACCTTGGAATTAAGGTTATATTCCGGCATTTTCCTGAAAAAATTAAAGCCTATGCTTTTTATACAAAAATCCATGGCCATAGAATAGTATTTGTTAATAACAGCACAAATATTATTGATCTGATTTTTCCAGTTTTACATGAAGCTGTACACGCAATACGAGATGAAATCCAAACAAATGACGGTTTTGATGCAGAAGAAGAAGATTTTTGCGACAAAGTAGCAAATTATATTCAATTTCCTGATGAATATGTTCATATGGTATATGATTTTATCAATGGCTTATCTGCAGGTGCCCAGGTAAACAAACTCAAAATTTATGGAAAAACTTACAGTCATGCTTTATTTGGAATTGTAAAACAGATCAAAACTATTGATCCTGATTTTAATCTCAAAATTGAAGGCGCTGACTCAAATTTTAAAAAAGGGTTTCACACAATTGGTGATATTTTGTTTATAGGCGATGATCCCAGAGATTATGTTGCAAAAATTTCAGCGCTAAGCCCTCTTTTTACAAGTATCATCCTTAACCAGATTGACAGTATTACTAGTAGCAAACTCGGAGAAATGCTTGGGATTGAAAGTGTGCTGGACGCAAGAGCAGTTAAAGATGAACTTATTAAATTAAAAAGCATAGCTTCCTAATATGTATATTCTCTGTGATACTTGTAGTGTACTGATGCTGATAAGGATAGCCCCAGATATGTTTCGTGATGATCGTTATGGGTGTGTAACCATTCAGGAGGTATTTCAGGAATTATTTCGTACTCAGAAATTTAAAACCAGATACCCCTGGAGAGAATCGTATAAAAGCAAAATAAAAACATTAGGAACGTCAAGGGTTAAACAGGGAGACTATGAACTGTGTTTGCAAGCGGTAGAAAATCTTATATCCGCCAGTAAAATAAACAAAAGGACAGGCCATTTCTTTAATTTAAGCTCTGTTGATCAGAAGATCGCAGCCTGTTCAATTGTTCATGATTTTACACTGACTACAGTCGATGATGATTTAGCTGATTTTATTAGGCAGGAATTTTCAGGCAGTTCAATTTCTCCTTTAGGTATTATTAATGACTGGCTGGAGAAAGGGCTTGTCTAATGGGGTAACAATCTTCAGGCGGTAATCGAAGATTGGGATAAATGCAATGAACATCCACAGCCTAAAAAAGAAATCAAAAGATTTGAAAAACTTTCAGATTATACATATGCAGGCCCCAAATGAGCCTTTATTGAGATAAATGATATGATTTTAACAGGATACAGTTACAAAGAGTTTTGCATTAAAAAAGGAGCATCTGCAAATGCCCCTTTTTTAAAACTGCAGCGATCCAATTATATTGATTCGGGAACACGAAAGAAATTGGAAATATTTTCAGCAATAGGGCCGAAAACGGTTCGCTGCCAACAGTGTGTTACAAAAAAAAATTATTTTTGCACTGTCCGACCGAATTTGTCAAGAAAAATTGTTCCCGGAAAGGACGCTCGCTGATGGCAAAAAATGCCAAACGCAGGATTGTGGGCTGGATTTTCCGTGCATGGGTAACGAGAAAAGACGGTACCCGCGACTGGGCACGCGATCATGGTTATAAAGCATGGCGCATCCCTGTCTTCGCTGATTAGCCTGCGATCAAACCTGTTTTAGAAACCGGGACCGCCCCTTCCTGGGAACAGAAGAGGGGCAACACTTAACAATAATTTTTCTTGATAATGGAGGACACACATTATGTCAGAAACACAAAGTCATAAACGCGCAAAAGCAAAAGCACCAGGTAAAACAGAAGTTCCGATTTCCAGAGGCAGACGACTCGATTCTGCCACAAAAAAGACAGCCACTGAAATTGAACGCAATCCTCAAAATATTGCTAAAGCGGTGAGCAGGTTGAAAGACAGCGGACGGCCAAGAAAAGTATTACAGGTTCCCCAACCGCTTTTAAAAGATGCAGTATCAACAATGAGAAAGAAAGGCGTCAGAGGAACAGTTAAAAATCTATCTGGTACAAAGCGTACTTCTGTAAGATGAAGACAGCTTATTAAAAATTTTGGAAATAGGCAGATCTTTACGATTAAGATCTGCCTATACTGTTTATAAGGTAAGCTATATTTCTCCTTTTTCCAGGTAAACTGCAATACCCTTTGTGATTAAATACAATATGATCCAGAAGATTAATGCCGAGGGCCTCTCCGGCCGCTTTCAGCCCTTTTGTGACGTGAACCAAACCGAAATGAATGCTCAGTCCAGGCTTGCCGCATATCTCATAGTATGTTGGCTCTTTTGCAGCCTTCCAGGAAGGCTGCTTTAATCAAATTGCCGTTTGCAAAAGGATCACTTTGCGTAGCGGCAACACAGCGTTGCACCCACTTTTCTTTAGAAAAGTCCGTCTCCAAAATAGCTTTGGCACTTTCGTAACCATCAACAGCCTCGCTATACCAAACCTTCCCATTATTCTTTGCCAAACAGGTCGCTTTATATCGTTCTTCAATGCCAAATATATCCATCCAGGCATCAACTTCTTCTTGATGGGCCTCAGATGAGATATTCAGTTCGATATCTTCCGGCTTCAAGTTGTTAATATCTTTCTTATTGAAATCAATTTTTAATTCAGGAGGCTGGATATCATCCGCATAAGGATAAAAGGCTTTTCTTCGTTTCTTGGGTGAATCATGCAGGGGATCTTTTACGGTTTTATATGAAGA
>JAJSZT010000103.1 GCA_030272815.1 Deltaproteobacteria bacterium | reverse complement strand
GTTGTTTTCTTTTTCCATGGTGTTGGATGTCAGATAGTACAGAATATAGTCGGTCAGGCTCTGCTTAACCTCCAGATTCGGATATCCCAGGTGGTACTGTGTTATGGTTACAATTTTTTTAACGTCTTTAATGGTCAGATAACCTGTTTGAAAAAGCAGGGTTTCTGTCTCCAGCCTGTCAATGTCAAAACTGCCGATTATGCTTTCACTGGCTTTGATATTTTCTATGCCGGGGATAAAATATTTTTTTTCCTCAAGCAGCTTGATCAAAAAAGTGGGCGTCGCCGTTTCAAACCAGTAATTGCGAAATTCCCTATTTTTCAAATAGAGGAGAATATTAAAAGGATTGTAAACTTCCTCGCCCAACCAGTTATATCCGTTATACCATTTCCTGACTTCATTCAAATTCACACCTTGCAGGCGCTCGGCAAAAACTGTTTCCAGTTCTTGCTGCGTATATCCGCAAATAGCAGAATATTCCTTTGCCAGAGTAATGTCTTCCAGATTATTCAGCCCGCTGAAAAGAGAGACCTTGCTGAACTTGGATACACCGGTGATAAATACAAATTTAATGTATGGATCCGCGTCTTTGATGACCGAATAAATGTTTTTGAGTTCTTCACGAATGAGAACAGCAGTTTCTGTTTCGTGAATATTGTCAAGAATAGGCTTGTCATATTCGTCAATGAGTACTACTACCTGCCTGCCGTATTTTTCGTAAAGGCTGCTGATCAGTTCGGCGAATTTGCCTTTGAGACTTTTTTTCACAAAATCAATCGAATTTTCCCGTGCATGGTCATACAGTATTTCATCAAAAGTAATTCTGATATCTTCAACACTTCTGCTTACTCCAGCGCCGAAGCTGATATGAATCACCGGCCACTTGAGGTCCCAATCCCAGTTATGTTCCAGGTAACGCCCCTGAAATAATGCTTTTTCACTGGAAAAGGCTGCTTTCAGCGTGCTTAAAAACAGGCTTTTGCCAAACCTGCGAGGCCGGGAAAGGAAATAATACTTTCCTTTATCAACAAGATCTTGAATAAAGAAAGTCTTGTCAACGTAGTAGTAGTTTTCGTTGATGATGTTTTTGAATGTCTGAATACCAATAGGGAGTTTCTTCAATATCTGCCTTTCGTAAGTACTCTATATACCTCGGAATGTCATAAATTACGGTTTTTTCGGTGAACAATGAGCATCAAGAGCAAGGCAATGGAACCATGCCCGGAATTCGTTCCGGGTCTGGCAATCTATAGTTTGACACGATAGTAGATGGTATTAAGGGGCAACTCAATATCAATGGAATTGATTCTAAACGTATCATCCAGGCGTTTAAAGTCATCCAGGCTCCATCTACCCGCTTCATTTTTAAAAAAGTATTCAATATGATAAGCATATTGATTGATCAGAATATAATCTTTTAAAGAATGTATATTCCGGTATGCAGTAAATTTTGATCCTCTGTCATAATCTTTTGTGGAATCGGAGAGGATTTCAAAAATAACGATAGGGTTAGCAATAGTATCATCCCTGCCATCGACAAATTCAATATCCCCACAGACTACGCTCAAATCCGGATACGTATAGTGTTTGGATTTATCGGCCTGGATTCTCATGTCACCTGCAAGAACAAAACAATTTGAATCGTGAAACGACTCGTGCAGCCTTGATGCAACATTCATTGCAATTACATTATGATTAAAAGATGCACCGGTCATGGCAAATATTTCACCATGATAATATTCGCTCTTGAAATCGGCAGACTCTTCCATTCTAAAATATTCTTCGGAAGTAATCCGCTTTTTTTCCGGCTGCGGCATAATAAGCCCTCCCCTTTTTTCTATTTTGGTTCCCATGCTCCAGCGTGGGAACGAGAAAAAGAACCTGGAAGATTTCCTGTATTCCGTTCGGAATTTTCATACAATTCTTTCGGGCTTTACCAATAAGATTGACGGGTGCAATACAAAAAAGTGACATAGAACAAAACGTGACCATTTCGGTGCCAAGAAGCACCAATTAAATGATGAATGTCGAACAGGGAATATTGAATATAGAAGTGTGGATGTTTTTTTTAAAATTATTAAGCACCTTCCTTCGTAATTCGACATTCCTTGTTCGACATTCGACATTAAGCTGATTATACGGGTTCAACGATTACTTGATAAATTATATGTCACTTTTTTGTATTGCACCCAGATTGACTGTCCCTATATTTATTATATATCAATATTTGATATATTATTCAAGAATAAGTTGAGCGGTTAAAAGAAAAGCTGTTTTGTTGGGTTTCGTTCCTCATTTTTTTAATTTTCAATTAAAGTTTTTAATCCCTGATGCCGATAAGGATTTTAAACCAGCAGGAAATTTCAGGACCGGAAAGGAGGGATGGATAAAATTAAGGTTCAAGGTTCAGGGTTAAAAGTCGAAATTGTAAAGTAACAGTAATAATCAAGACAGGAGTTTAGCAAAAACAATTAAAAAAGGGCATTGATGCCCGGGACAAACTAACATTCAAGGAGGAATAAAACCATGGGAATAACAATCAACACTAATATAGCAGCTTTGAACGCCCAGAGAAATCTGGGAAAAACACAGGGTCTGTTGAACAAATCCTTGCAGCGGCTTTCATCCGGCCTGCGTATTAACAGCGCCAAGGATGACGCGGCAGGGCTTGCGATTGGAACCAGGATGGGAGCCCAGGTTCGCGGCTTAAATCAGGCTGTCCGGAATGCTAATGATGGTATTTCTCTTGCCCAGACGGCAGAGGGCGCCCTTCAGGAGACCACCAGTATCCTCCAGAGGATACGTGAACTGTCTGTGCAGTCAGCCAATGATACCAACAGTGCTTCCGACCGTTCAGCCCTGCAAGCAGAGACTAGTCAGCTGCTTAGAGAGCTGACCCGGATTGCTGAAATCACCAAGTTCAACGGCAAGGGCATTCTGGATGGCTCCTTCGCTTCCGCCCAGTTCCAGGTTGGGGCCGATGCCAACCAAACTATTTCCTTTGGTATTGCAGGGGCGAAAACGTCCGATCTGGGGTCTTTCCAGGCCACCAACGTGGTTGCGACGTCTTCGACCGCTTTTGACGGGGCTAATTTTACTATCAATGATATTAATGTGGCCGCTTCGGTGGCTACTAACGCAGCGGGTGTCTCCGCCGGGAGTGCTGCCGAAACCAATCCGCTCAATAACGCTACAGCTACCCTCACTTTTAACGCCGCCGTTGTGGTTGTTAACGCAGAGGGCGTAGGCGGCGCTGATATTAATCTGGGTGATACGATCACTCTGGATGGGGTGATCTATGAGTTTAATACCGCAGCGGCTGGAGCTTCAGACGGGCACGTTTTGGTGGAAACGATCCTAGCTCAAACTGAAGAAGATTTAGATGGTAAGCTGACTGCTGCTATTAACGCGCAGCGGGATCTTGGAAACACAACGCTCAGTGCAGTTGATGGTGCAGACGGAACCATTGCCCTGACCAACAATCTTGTCGGAGCGTATGGTATTACATACGCAGAAACATTCACGTATGATGCAGGCGCCTATAGTACTCTCGGCGCTGTTACTGATGGAACCAATGCTTTGGGAAATACGGCGGTAACTAATCAGGGAACCCTGTCTCTGAACTCGGCTTCGAACTTCACGTTGGGCGGTACGCCTGGACAGCTCACTGCAGCAGGTTTCCAGAATTCATCAACCTCCCTTACCGAGATGTCCACAGTTGATATCTCCACGGTTTCAGGCGCCAACGATGCCATTTCCATTATTGACGGAGCTCTGAGCCAGGTGGGAAGCATCCGTGGCGAACTCGGCGCTATTCAGAATCGTTTCGAGTCTACCATCTCCAACCTGCAGAGCGTCTCCGAAAACATATCCGCCGCCCGTGCCCGTATTATGGATGCGGACTTTGCAGCAGAAACCGCTGCCATGACTAAAGCCCAGGTACTGCAACAGGCAGGAGTAGCCATGCTGGCCCAGGCCAACCAGTTGCCTCAGATAGTGCTCAGTCTGCTTCAGTAAAAATATGAGCTGAAAGGTGAAAGTAAGTAATAACTTTAAACCAAAACCCCGCTTCCTGAAAATGGATGCGGGGTTTTTGGTTAGGGGAGCAGGGGGTCGGGGATTATGGCAGGGCCACGTCATTCAAGCTGATAACCTCCTGAATTCACAAAAATTGCTTACTTATTCAATTTTCAATAAATTCGAAGCACGAAGCTCGAAATCCGAAACAAATACGAATGACCAAAATTCAAAATTTTAAACATGGTGGAGCGCCATAGATATTGCATAAGTGCCTGACATGTTTTGGTCATTTGATATTCGAAATTAGATATTGTTTCGAGTTTCGTATTTCGGATTTTGAGGTCCCCACAAACTCTAAATATTAGCACTTTAGCACTGACTTTGGTAACTTCTCAATAAGTCCGGGCAATTAAAAAACTACTATGAAATCAACAAGTTGCGGGACGCAAAAATGAAGTTTTTTGTTTTGAAAATCACTTTGCACTATGTTGTCAAATAACGATATCCTGTGATATCAATAAGTTACTGATATTCACTATTTTTACTGAGTGACATTTGAGGCCCAATTTTCTGCATATAACCTATTGAAATCATTGACTGACCGGACTTATTGAGAAGTTACTGACTTTGACGTTTCCTTGGGGATTATGCTTTGTTCTTGACTTTGCGATACTTCTGAAATATTATAAGTAAATATATTATAATAATTGGCTTACCTGTAATCAGGAATTGAAGAACCGGGGGCAGGAGGAATAAAGATCCGGAAATGATTAATAGAAAAAGAGAACTGAGATTTGTCGTAGAAAAGTTTCATGAAAAGGGTGCTCAACTTGTAATTTTGTGGGGCAGGAGAAGGGTCGGAAAAACTTATCTTCTCAAGGAGTTCTGCAGCCAATATCCCGCCATATATTTCCTGGCCACAAGGAGTTCTAAAAAAGACCAGCTTTTCCAGCTTTCCGAAGCCATTGCCGAATTTTTCAATGATTCTCTTCTCATGATCAAGCCGTTTTCAGAGTGGCAGCAGGTTTTTGTTTATCTGAAAGAAAAGAACACGCAAAGGTTTGCCCTGATCATTGATGAGTTTCCCTATTTGATTAGCACAGATCCTGCTATTCCTTCAATTTTTCAAAAGGGGTGGGATGAGTACCTGGAACATAATGATAAGATTGTGTTAATCCTTAATGGGTCGAGTATTTCAATGATGGAAAACGAGGTGCTGGGGGTGGCTTCTCCTCTTTATGGACGAAGAACAGGGCAATGGAAAATCGAGCCTTTCAACTTAATAGAAACGGCAGGATTTTTCCCGAAAGCCAACCTGATTCGCCTGATTGAAATCTACAGTGTTATTGGTGGAATACCGTATTATGCACAATTTTTTGATCAGAAATCAGATATAGAAAAAAACATCAGGAGCAGGATTCTAAAAAAGGGGGAGGTTTTGTATGAAGAAGTCGATTTTTTACTGAAAGAAGAATTCAAAGAACCCCGGTCTTACTTCCCAATCATTTCAGCGATTGCATCAGGCAGCCATAAATTCGGTGAGATCGCCAGCAAAACCGGCATGGATAAATCCAACCTTACAAGGTACCTCGCTGTGCTGGATCAATTGCATATTACGTACCGTGAAGTGCCGGTTACTGAAAAATACCCCCACAAGTCGAAAAAAGGGCTTTATCTCATTCATGATCCATTCATGAATTTCTGGTTTCGCTTTGTTCGACCTAATCTGCGGCACCTGGAGATGGAAAAGATTGATTTCGTATGGCGGGAAAAAATCGCCCCTGAATTTGATTACTATGTGTCAAGGTATTGCGAAAAGATTATCGCGGATGTCCTGGAGAAATTAACAGGAACACTTCCTTTTGACTACGAAAGGCTGGGACGTTACTGGGACAGAAATGTTGAAATTGATATCATGGCTATTGATGAGAAAGAAAAGAATGTGTTGTTGGGGGAGATTAAATGGCAAAAAAAGCCTATGGGTATTAAGATACTCGAGGAATTAAGAAAAAAGGCAGAGAAAATAAAGACATTGTCAGTTTGCCGGAAGTATTTTTTATTGATCTCAAAGAGCGGCTTTACTCAAGCCGTTCAGGAGATGGCAGGTGAAAACGTCCTTCTCTTTGATCTGAGAAAAGGTGAAAGCTGAAGGTAAGTAAATAATAACTTTAAAACAAAACCCCGCTTCTCTCCGAGGCATAGGCTCTACGAGCTGGAGGCCTGAAAATGGAGGCGGGGTTTTGTTTTTTGACTCAAGAGCTTCAACAAGTAAAACTGTGATATTCTATAAACTCATGCAGCCATGCGTTTAAGATCATTTAGGGCTCGATCAAAAATAACTTGGTAGAATTTGCGCCCGAATTTGCCGTAGATTTAATCGATCTGATTGAGCAAAACCGCAGGAATAGCGAGCTATTTTGAGGACTTTTGCGATTGAAGATCGGTTAAAGATATGGTGAAGTCGGGATGCAAAAATGCCAAGTTATTTTTTACCGAGCCCTTAGCTCCCGCTCCAATTTGGCTACTCTCTGGTCCAGCCTAAAATGCTCATCTCTTCTGACAATCACTTCATATAAACAATCAATTCTCTTTGTTAACTCATCCTTTACAGAATCAATCCTCTCGCCCAGATCTTCTCTTACCGAATCGATCCTCTTGCTCAGCTCTTCCCTTGCTGAATCAATTCTTCGACTCTGATCTGCAAGGTGCAGATTGATGTCATCCAGCCTTTTGTTGGTCAAAATTAATGGGGTTTTGATCTCCTTGTTCTCCTCTTTGATTTTGTTCAACTCCGGAACGATGAGCTCTTTTAGTACGCTCCCCACCGCCTCTTTAATGTCCATCGCACACCTCCGGTTTAAATCGCATTAAACAACAAACAAGAAATATAAAAAACAATATCCCATTCCGGTAATTCTGACAACAGTTTTATTGGAAGAAATGGCATCCTTCACGACAAATCAAAAGTAGTTTACACTTTGTTGATCTTGTATTTTGGCAGTGAAATTTGAAAATAGAAACCTGCATACCTCTATCTTTCTCGCCAAAAAAAATTCCTATACACTCAAGTTTTTTGTTGAAATGCCGATAGTAGTATTAAACCTTGTATGTTGAAAATTAAATAAAATTTTATATTAAAACGAGGGTACGGGGGTGTCCCCCGTCCTCTTATAGTAATACGAAATGAAAAGCTTTCTTTTATCGGTAAAACTAGTCATCATAGCGGAAGAGAAGGTAAGTACCTTGGGCTTCGAGCCCGGAATTTAGTTTCTTCCTTCCGCCAGGTTTAAGTCGAGGATTAACTTGGTGCATGACACCGCAGAGTGACAAGGCTGATGATTCCTGGCATCTATTTTACCGAAAAGGAGGTTTTCCAATGCAATTATTTTACTTGGGCAGCGATGTTAGCAAAGGGTATGCTGATTTCGTGATTCTGGATTCAAGAAAGCAGCGGGTTATGAAAAACTTTCAACTCGATGATACATTTGAGGGACAGTGTCATCTCTATGGCATCCTCAACCAGTTCCTGGCAGATTATTCAGAAGCAAGTCTGTTTGCCGCGGTCGAAAGCACCGGCGGATATGAAAACAACTGGTACAATGCATTAGTCAAGTTTCAGAGTACTTTGAATATTCAAACAGCCCGTTTGAATCCGCTTGGAGTCATGCACAACAGTAAAGCCGACTTGAAGCAAAACAACACGGACAAGATCAGCGCTCAAAGCATTGCCGAGTACTTAATCACGCACCCTGAAAAAGTGACCTATCAGCAACAGGATCAAATGGCGAGTTTGAGAAAGCAGTGGGGGTTCATCAAGATGCTGACCAAGCAAAGCACCCAATTGCTAAATCAGTTAGAATCCCTTCTCTATACTGCCAATACTGAATTGCTGGCTTACTGCAAGAATGGTACGCCAGCCTGGGTCTTAAAGCTGCTGCTACAATATCCAACCGCAGCCAAGCTGGCCAGAGCCAGGGTGCCGGTTGTGTCTCGAATTCCCCATGTGACATCAGAGCGGGCACAGGAGCTGGTAATCAGCGCCAAACGAAGCGTAGCCTCAGCTTCGGACCGAATAATAGAAGAACTTATTGCTGCAACTGCCAAACAGATTCTTCACTTAAAAAAAACAATCAATGAACAAGCAGAACTCATGGTCAAAGAATGCTCAATCCCTGAAGTCGATATTCTCAAGACCTTTACCGGCATAAGCGATTCATCCGCAATTGGACTGATCCTTGAGATTCAGGCTGTAGAACGCTTCAAGACCGTGAAAAAGCTCGCCTCATTCTTTGGCATTCACCCGGTCTATAGAACCAGCGGAGATGGCAGTAGCGGCTTTCGGATGAGCAAAAAGGGACGGAAAGAACCACGCCAAATTCTGTTCATGGTGACGCTAACTGCCATTCGTTCCAACCCTCTTATCCGAAACATATACTTGGAACGTACAGAAAAAGGTATGGAAAAAATGGCCGCGATAGGGCTCTGTATGCACAAAATCCTTTGGATCATTTATGGTATGCTAAAGCACGGAAAGTCGTTCGATCCACAAATCGATATAAAGAACAGGCAGAGGACAATTCAGACGAAACCTGCTGATCGGAAGGATGAAAACCGTCGTTTTCAGGATTATGATTCGAATGCTCCGATATCCAGACGGCAAAACAAGAAAAGACTGGAACGAAAGCAGTCCCATAGTGTTAACGACACTAAGTCCGGGATCAACGCTCCCGTTCCAGAATTTGTATCATAACAGAAAAAAATCAAAGAGTACAAGTTTTA
>JAJSZT010000102.1 GCA_030272815.1 Deltaproteobacteria bacterium | reverse complement strand
CCGAGGGTAATCCTCCATGGCCCCATATACTACATCTTGTGGTCACTTGAGTCAAGTGAATACCCCCTTTTCGGCTATTTCAAAATGATTCTCGGCCGGGGTTGCCACGGTGAAGCCATCAAAATCCTCATTTATCGCATCCCTGATGCTGGCAAATGTCCTTACATCGGGATATTTCTCCTTGCATTCGGAAAGCGCATCGCTGTTGGCCTCAACAATTCCTGCAAGACAGCCGAGACTATGCAAGGTCTTTATATGATTTTTACCCCAGCGGCCGGCGCCAATGACACAGACTTTTTTATTCATAAAATTCTCCTGGTTGAAATATTTGTTAGGATACGTCAAGGTCAAGAGGCCAACGTTCGTGCAGAACGTTCATATACCTCTCCGGCAAGTCCCAGCTTTCATTGCTGATGTTGGGTTGTGCTTTTTTCTTTAGACTTCTTAATGTACTCTGCAAAAAAGGCTATAAATACTGCCAGCATGAAACCAACTACACCGGCGAGGGCTATATTAAGCTCTTTCTTTGGTTTGATTGGAGATGTTGAGGCTTCTGGTTTGCTAATTAATTTAATATGTTCGATGTAACTTTTTTCAATATTTAATCTATCTATTTCCGTATTAATATCATTCATATCTTGTTTTAATTGCTCAACTTCAGACGACATTTTATTCTCTTTTGACGTTAACTCATTAAGCTGATAATTTAATTGATTAAAGTTAACCATATTCTGCTGAACAGATGTAAGATAAAAAAGCGACAAAATACTGTCTTCACCAGTCTTGCCTTCCAGAATTTTGTCTCTTTGCTGTTTTATCTTTTTTGTATCATCATTAAGCGTCATGAGTTTCCGGTTTAATTCGTTTTCCCACGCTTTAATATTTTTAAGGGCCACCTGCTTAAACTCTATTTGGTTCTTTTTTCCCTGAATATCACTCAACTTAAATAGAATCTCCTTGTCTGTGCCTTCTGTTTTTGCCTGAATAATATCTTTATAATCATGCGATAGTTCAACTAGTAATTGCTCTAAGACTTTTGTGCCGGTTGCGATTTGGTCTTGCGTCCATTCAGAAGAAATTTTAATTAGATCTGTACTTTTTGGATTGGTAACCTTGAACTTAATTTGTATCTTACGGGAATCGATATTCAGGTTTTTTAATATTTGAATCTGGTGTCAAAGCTTGAATTGTGAATTATAAATCAGACTTTTCCACGTCTAGGGGGTCCATTGGTAAATCAGTAACTTACTCTAAGATTTGGTTTGTATGGCATTCTGGTTTTTCAAAAAAACCTTCGGGCGTCTCTGGAATTGGTGACTTTGTCCATGCCGGGTCGGAAATGTCAACCGTGGTCATTTCGGCGCCAGGCTCAAAAGGCACTTCGGTATCCAGTATATCTTCAGCGCCAACTCGTAAAGATTTAATAAGTTCCGCTTTTGTTTTCTCTTGTGCATTTACTCCAGGCAGATCAATAAGCCAACCAATCCACCATTCACCGGATTTTTTTATAACTGCTCTGTATTTCATAATTAATTACTTCTATCTTATCAGGTGAAATAATACGATATTGCGGCTATTAATCTGCGGACTTGTTTTATGTTGATTGCTCTATTAAATCACCGATCTCGTCTAATACTTGCGCAAAAGCAGGAGCGGATGCCTCAATGACATTATTTGAATGAATATGCTTATGATGAGGAAAAGTCTTAATTTCCCGGTGATGCGGCGCCATATCATATCTGAAAATCAAGTCGCTATTCCGATCTTGATAATGATACGAATATTTATACACTTCAATAGTCTCTTTAACGTTTACGAATTCTATGAAATGAAGCCTAGATTCATCTATGAAGAAAAGCTCACCTTCAATAATACCAATGTGCAGCGAACGTTTATCCTTGACGAGACTAGTCTCAATAATATAAATACAGTCCGCAATTTGAGATTCAATTTTCTGAAAATATTCGCTTATGAGCACAATTCAACTCCCTGCAGCTCATTATAATCCTTTTGCAATCGCTCTAGCGTCTCATACTCGCCTGCCCATCTGATGAATTTAAAATCATCCCCAAGTTTTCCCTTCTGGAATTCCTCATAAAAATATTTGCTATCCATTCCACTCTCTTTTTCCAATTCTCCTAATTTTCTCTTAGTTTTGGCAATCCCAAAATTTATGACTCTCAACTGATTTTCTACTGCTACTTTAATTAAATTTTTCAAATTGTCAGCAGCTTGTGGTCGAATAATAACCTGCGCCATAACTATTCACCTCCTCATACTCTTGTTTTTCTTATTTTACGCTGGTTCTCGTGCATCCATCCCAAGGACTTTTCGGGACATCCATAAATAATTGATTCATTATATCCCACTCCTGACTGACTCATTTCCAATTGTTTCGCTAAATCTGGCGTCCTTGCGGGACGGGGCGTCCTTGCGGTACATTAGTTTATAAGTTTCTATTAAGAAAGTAAGGATCGAGGAGACGGGGTACTGCCCTTGACGCTATCTGGTTTTCCTGGTTTGTTTGATGTTCTCTGATTCCTCATTCCTGACTTCAGATTCCTGACTTCTGGAACCAACGGGTTTTTGCGGCGGCCAAGGTAGTGTCCTGTCATCTATATAATGTCGCAAAAATGACCGTCATTCCCGCGGAAGCGGGAATCCAGATGCACCGAAGTAGCCGGAAATAATGGATTCCCACCTTCGTGGGAATGACGAGTCCCTGATACGATATTTCACGCATGGAGAGACCTTTCGGAACATCCATTGGTTTATTGGTTTCTCGTTTTATTTTAGTCTCTCGGAGAAAACAGGAAATTGGAATTATTCGCCTATAATCCTTGCCTCAGCCTTTCGGTTTATCTTCCAATTTCTCGCCGATCCTATTCAACACATCACCAACAGATGTTTCTGTTGATTCAAATACTTCATTGCCAGTGTGTTTGTGGTGCGGAGAAGTCGAAATATCTGGCCAATGATTTGCATTGTCCCAACGACAGATTAGATTTCCAAAGGTATCTGTCCAATGATAGGCATACTTTCTCTCTTTGTTTTCAAAAACATATTCTTTTATGAAGAGCTTCGAATCGTTCGTGAACGTTAATTGCGCCTTAAACCGAAGCATCTCTCCTTCCTGCTCATACAGGGAAATATGGAAAGATTTAATGAAACGTTTGTACCTGGCGATTAGATCAAGCATATTCCAGTTCCCGTTTTTGTCTCCCAAGTCTATCAAGCGCCTCTTTTGCAAAGCGCCAGTCTAAGTAATCGTCCTCTTCCGTAAAGACCTCCTCATTTTCCAAACCCTCGATCTTTGCCTGAAACGCCTTAAAGGGCATATGATATTTGGCCTCAAAACGCTTGTTCTCCGCCTCATATTTTTCAATTCTGGCCATAAGCATAAGCAAAGCCTGGTTTTTCACAAAGGATTTCAAATCCTTAAAGCCAAACTGAGTAACGATTGCCTCTGACCTTTCTGCAAATTTTATATCTAAAGAAGTATCCATTTTATCTCCTCATTTACAGGATATTTTATTTTTATTTTCATTACTTTCCGGATGAAAGTTATGAGGAATAATCCGGCTTTGCCGGAAAAGAACAAATTAGGTCAATCTGCGGGACGTTGTTACATATTTCCACTTCTCTCGACTTTACGGTAAGTCTTTTTGTACCGTGATCTTCTCCTCTATCTGATCCAGAACATCGGCAATTGTCACTCTATGAGAAGAAGAAACCTGATTATTTTCATGTTTATGATGCGGATAAATACTCATATCTCTCCAATGAGGCTTATTATCCCACCTTGCTATTAAATCACCATCATTTTTCTGGTAATGATATGAGTATTTCTGGTAATCTTTAGTATGCAGTTCTGTAATGTATAACAGACAGTTTTCCTTGAGAATTGCCTTTATCTTGATGAGTTTGACAGAATCCTCGTCAATAAGTTCAAGGACTTCAACATCAAGAACAATAGCTGATTGTCTGAGAGCGGAAATTATTTCATACAAAGCTTGAGATCCTTATATTTTCTATTCCATTCCCTGTACGCGAGCAAAAAACCCTCCCATAGTAGCAAATCATCCCATTCCTGAAATCTTTCATCCCCTTTTTCCGTTTTTTTCTTGAAGGAAGCATAATTAGTCCCGTACTTTGACTCAAACATCTTGATTTTGCTTTTATATAAATCCTTTTTCCCAAGTGCCTTATCAAGTAGCAACTCTATGATTTCGTTACTTCCGATGTCAGCAGCAATAGAAGGTGGTATTCTTAGGGTCACTTCACTGGTTTGAATTTTTTCCATTGCGATTCTCCTGTTATCTTAAGTGGATGGGGGACATTGTTTCATATTTCCATTATTATTAATTTTACCGCAAATTCCCTGTTATTGTCAAGAAGGGGGCGATCTGCCGAGAAAGTCCGGGACGTTACACAACATAAGGGTCACCCATTAAAGGGCCTGTGTTGTAGTCAGGCTTTGGAATATCCAATTCTTTGAAGAAGACGTCAGACATATCGGCGTCAAAGTGCTGGCCGATGTGGATGATGATCTCGGTGATGGGCCGCATGTTCTTTATGGCTATATATACTACTTTCCCATCCTAAGATTCTATGTTTTTCCCTAATCTGAGATTATATTCCTTCAGTTCTTTATCAAACTTAGGCAAAAGTATAACTTCAGCGCCAACAGCAAGTTTTTCTTCCAATTCCGGATGTTCAAATAAATACCGGCTAAACTCAGCGCTAATCTCAATATTACGTTCTATCATTTCCTTTTCTTTATTCATCAGACATTCCCTCCAGAAATCTGTTTTTGTATAATTCCCAGTTAGTTTTCAAATCATTCTCCGCCGTGCAGAACGTTCACATACCTCTCCGGCAAGTCCCGGCGTTCATTGCTGATGTTGGGTCGTGCTTTTTTCTTTAGACTTCTTAATGTACTCTGCAAAAAAGGCTATAAATACTGCCAGCATGAAACCAACTACACCGGCGAGGGCTATATTAAGCTCTTTCTTTGGTTTGATTGGAGATGTTGAGGCTTCTGGTTTGCTAATTAATTTAATATGTTCGATGTAACTTTTTTCAATATTTAATCTATCTATTTCCGTATTAATATCATTCATATCTTGTTTTAATTGCTCAACTTCAGACGACATTTTATTCTCTTTTGACGTTAACTCATTAAGCTGATAATTTAATTGATTAAAGTTAACCATATTCTGCTGAACAGATGTAAGATAAAAAAGCGACAAAATACTGTCTTCACCAGTCTTGCCTTCCAGAATTTTGTCTCTTTGCTGTTTTATCTTTTTTGTATCATCATTAAGCGTCATGAGTTTCCGGTTTAATTCGTTTTCCCACGCTTTAATATTTTTAAGGGCCACCTGCTTAAACTCTATTTGGTTCTTTTTTCCCTGAATATCACTCAACTTAAATAGAATCTCCTTGTCTGTGCCTTCTGTTTTTGCCTGAATAATATCTTTATAATCATGCGATAGTTCAACTAGTAATTGCTCTAAGACTTTTGTGCCGGTTGCGATTTGGTCTTGCGTCCATTCAGAAGAAATTTTAATTAGATCTGTACTTTTTGGATTGGTAACCTTGAACTTAATTTGTATCTTACGGGAATCGATATTCAGGTTTTTTAATATTTGTGAGTTATAAACACCACTTTCTATTTTTGCTTTCATATTCCCCGCTGAATCCAGATAGATAGGGCTACCATTTTCTTCCATTCCAATAATACCGGGTTCAATAGCCGTAGAAACTTTATAAATCTTTGGCATCATAAAACTGACCACTCCTGCAGCAACTATACAAACAAGAGTGATCAGGATGATCATCCACTTCCATTTCCATAGCACGCGCAGCAGGTCGATGAGTTCGATCTCATCATCGGCGTAGTAGTTGTCTTGTGCGGAATTTTGCTGTTGAGGGTGGTTAGTCATTGTTTTCTCCAGGGTTTTTTAATTCGGTAGCTTATTTTTTCACCACAGAGCTACGCAGAGGTTTTTTACTTTTAAGGAATATTTGTAAAGCATCAGGCCTTGTAGATGTTTTCTGCATACCATTTATATGTTTCTGCTATCCCTTGTTCCAGGCCGATTCTTGCCTTCCAGCCAAAAGAGTGCAATACAGATATATCTAATAGTTTTTTCGGCGTACCGTCAGGCTTGATAGAGTTGAAGACCAAACGCCCCTTAAATCCAACAATACGGGCGATCATCTCTGCCAGTTCTTTGATTGTTGAATCCTTACCTGCGCCAATATTGATAATTTTGCTTTTGCTGTAATTGTTCATAAGAAACAAACTTGCATCAGCAAGGTCATCTACATGTAAAAATTCCCGCCTGGGTGATCCTGTACCCCAAATCTCCACCTCTGATAGACCTTCTGTCTTGGCCTCGTGAAACTTTCTAATGAGTGCAGGGAGCACGTGACTCGTTTTTAGATCAAAATTATCATTTGGCCCATAGAGGTTCGTCGGCATGACACTCAAAAAGTTGGTTCCATATTGCCGGTTATAAGCCTGGCACATCTTTATTCCAGCGATTTTAGCTACAGCGTAAGGTTCGTTGGTTGGTTCCAAAGGCCCGCTAAGAAGGTATTCTTCTTTCATGGGCTGAGGGCAGTTTTTAGGATAGATGCATGAGCTGCCCAGGAAAAGCAACTTTTTGACTTTAAAAACATAAGAAGCATGTATGATATTGGTTTGGATAGTAAGATTGCTATAAATAAATTCAGCCGGGTAGGTGTTATTGGCATAAATACCCCCTACCCTTGCAGCAGCAAGAAACACATAGTCAGGTCTCTCTTCATGGAAGAATTCTTCTACCTTCTCCTGTCTCGTGAGTTCCAGTTCCGCATGCGTATGAGTGAGGAGGTTTTTGTAACCCTCAGCTTTAAGTCTTCGCATAATTGCCGAGCCAACAAGACCACGGTGCCCGGCAACATATATCTTTGAGTCTTTATCCATAGCTAAATTATTCCTATTTTGTTTGACAGGATTATTGGAATTTTTTTGTTAAAACAAAGGTCTCGGCTATTCATATTGGTTTAACATACGGAAGCCGGCGGTTTGACAAAACCTGTCTTTCTCCGCCTCTTTAAGGTCTTCTCGAACCATAATCTTTACCAATTCATCAAATAATACTTTAGGTTCCCAACCCAGTTTTGTGCGGGCCTTTGTGGAATCACCCTGAAGAAAGCCCACATCCGTGGGCCTGAAATAACGTGGATCTATCTGTACAAGGATTTTTCCGGTCTCTTTAGCTTTACCTACTTCTTCAACACCAGTTCCTTCCCAGACAACTTTTATCCCAACCTCCTTAAAAGCTTTTTCCACAAACTCTCTTACTGAATGGGCTTCTCCTGTGGCAACGACATAGTCTTCCGGTTGTTCCTGCTGTAGCATCAGCCACATAGCCTTTACGTAATCGCCGGCATAACCCCAATCTCTCTGGGCATCCAGATATCCCAGATACAACTTTTCCTGCAATCCCAATTTTATTCTTGCAACTGCCCTTGTAATCTTACGGGTCACAAAGGTTTCACCTCTCACGGGTGATTCATGGTTGAAAAGAATCCCATTGCAGGCAAAAATATTATATGCTTCACGATAGTTGACCGTAATCCAGTACGCATAGAGTTTTGCGGCCGCATACGGACTTCGTGGATAAAAAGGGGTGATTTCAGTCTGTGGAATCTCCTGAGCCTTACCATAGAGCTCACTGGTAGAGGCCTGATAAAATCGTGTTTTATCTTCCAGATGCAGGATTCTTATTGCTTCCAGAAGGCGTAATGTCCCGAGTGCGTCGGCATTAGCAGTATATTCCGCTGTTTCAAAGGAAACATGGACATGACTCTGAGCAGCCATATTATATATTTCGTCAGGTTGCACATCCTGGATTATGCGTATAAGATTCGTAGCGTCTGTTAAGTCTCCATAATGCATAAAAAAATGGACATCTTCCTCATGCGGATCTTTATATAAGTGGTCTACCCGCCCTGTATTAAATGATGATGATCTGCGTTTAATACCATGTACTTCGTAGTCCTTTTTCAATAGAAACTCAGCTAAGTAAACTCCATCCTGACCTGTGATTCCTGTTATGAGTGCTTTTTTCATAAAACAAATATCATCCTTTTTATCATCTGTTTTGTACCTGAATCTTGCATGCCAATTTTTGAAAGGGAAGAATTACTTTTAAGGTTTAATATATTATGGGATATTTTCATTTTATTCAATAGTAACTATCTTGCTATCTGGCGCTCCATTTTCTATAATATCATCTAAAATTTTCTCTCTCGATTCAATTGAGGTAACCAGAATTCTGTCGAATGAGAGTGAGCTAAGATAAACAGGATCTAAAACTAAATATCCCAAAAATTGTTCGCCGGCCTTTAGCATATCTACAACAGCAACTATCTCAATTGATGTTTCCTGTAAAGATATATATGCAATTTCAGCAAGATCACTCGCTCCGTAAAAAACAATTAGACCGACTCCCTCTGCCTCAAGTTTTTGAAAAAGTTTACGGAGTTTGTGTCGGGCATCCTTGTAAAACCTATAAGAATGCTGGATATACTTATATGTTAGTCTTGTTTTCTCAACAGCTCCTTCAGGGGTGAGTATATACTTTACTCTATTCTTAGGAATAGTTGTAATCTTGAAAAAACCTTTGTGAGCAAGACGCTTGATAAACGAATTAACAAGCCCTAGAGAAATATTCAGCTTTTTTGCAAGCTCCCGCTGGCTCTGAACGTGGTTTTCCTCAATTTCTTCAAGGAGTTTTAAGGTTCGTATGTCGTTATGATCCATGATAAAAATGAGACAGTTGCAAAATTGAGCATTTTTCAAAGGTCTCAAAATGAAAAGATTAAGGGCAAAATTCGGAGAATTTTAGGGAATACGGGATAGCTCCGCCTGGTGAGTTACATAAAGAGACCTTTGCAAAACTGCCATTTTTCAAAGGTCCCTAAAGCTTATCGCAAACCCTCAAAAATAAAAGTTGATTGGAATTGAAATTTACTTAAGAGATTTGATTTAAATTGTT
>JAJSZT010000101.1 GCA_030272815.1 Deltaproteobacteria bacterium | reverse complement strand
CACTATCGCGAACCACGCATCTGATCGTTACGATTATCCAGCATGCTGCAACTAAATACTGCCGCTAATCATCCCTTATCCAGAGTCCAAAGTTCAGTGAGAGGCCCAGTATTGTCCCTCCAGAGGTCATATGCCCCGACGTTCATTATCGGGCTCTCTCGCCGAAGGTGTAAAATCGTCTATTCTATATTTAGATAATCAGGGTTAAATACTTCCCTTTTTTTCATCAAAGTCCAGGCGATCACCAGCATTTTTGCAGCCAGCTTAACGTGCATCTTTGTTTTAATTCCTCGCTCACGTTCTCTTCCACGAAGAAGTTTGGTAAAGTATGATCTGAACAGATCAACCCTTGAGGCTGCTACATTAGCTGCCTGATACAAGGCATAGCGAAGCTCGCCGTTGCCTTTTTTGGATATTACCGGAATCGCTTTGTCACTTGTTCTTCCGCTTCGATTTGCACACAAATCATATCCGGCCATTTTGACAAGCTGTTTTCGGTTTTCAAATCGAAAAGGATCTCCAATCGACGCTAATACCCTAGCCGATATGTAAGGGCCAAAACCCGGTATCGTCAAAAGATAACTATATTCAGTAAATTCAAGACAAAAGTCTTCGATTAAATCATTGGTTTTTTTTATCTGATCACGCACCTGCTTGAGCTTTTCAACAAGAAGCTCGGCTTCATATTCGCCAGCAGGTCCCATAGGACAACCAATAGATTCAATCGCCAAACCATGGATCTTGCGCAACCTGAGCGTCTGAGCTGTTCCCCGACGATTTGTCGTTACCATCTGAAAGAACTCACCAAATTCCATTCCTGCAATCGTATCAGGGCTCAGACACCACCCCACAATCGCCAGTGTTTCACTCTCACAGGCGCTGTAGAACCTGTCGAGTTCAGGAAAATACTGAGCCAGCAGATTATTTCTGATTCGCATCCGGAGACTGTGCTCTTCTTTTTTCAGCCGTCTTCTCAATGACAGCAAAGTACGAATCTCAATGATGCTTTGTGATGGACAATCATAGTAAAGACATTTTCCCCTGGAAACCAGGTCTGCTATATTGGCTGCATCTTTTGTATCATTTTTATCCCAGCGACCGTCGATAAGCACTCGGTTGTTTTTAACTGCCTGGCCGGTGACCAGCACAACGTTACAGTCACAATGGATTAAGTGCCTGGCCAATGGCTTATGGTAATTACCGGTCGGCTCTACGCCATATACGATTTTGGAAAGGCCGTTTTGAACCTTGATCGCCTCGGCTGTCTTCAGCAGCCGAGAAAAGCCATCTATGTTGTTTTCAAAGATCAGTTTTCTTAATAATGATTTTCCGGTTGTTGTTCCCATAAAGGCGTGATGCTTGTCTTTGGCAACGTCTGTACCAACTACCAGATACTCTTTAGAACTACGTATTTCTTTTACAATTTGACAAAACTGCTTGCGCCTGATAATTTTTTGATTGCTCATGATAACCTCCTTTTAGCATGTTTATTGGTTAATAAATTTGGTGCCTCTATGCTATCAGGAGGTTATTCTTTGTCAAGGAGATAATATATTTTTATTGTGTTATAATAAGAGGTTATGCTTTATTCGTTTTAATATATAACGTTCATTAGTTTATAAGTTTCTATTTTTATTAGACAGGATTTACAGGATGATCAGGATTTTGTTGTTGTTTTTTTCCCTTTCCGGAAGAAAGTGAGAAAGACAATCCGCCTTCAGCGCAAGGAGAACCCTTCGGAATGAGTGGGTTTTTGCGTCGGCCAAGGATAGCGCTGTGACCTGTCCAAAGATACTTATCCAGCTCTTTCAGATCCTTGACCAGCTTTGCTCTTAGTGGGTTCAAGTGGATATAACGGATTAATTCTAACAGGTAAGGGCCTTCTTCACAGACGACAGATTTATAACGATTTTGGAAAAGGTGTCCGCTTCGCCTGTGACGTATATTGAATGTTACTGCATATCCGGTCATCAGACGTCTCATGACAGTACTCAGCGGAGTTGGCCCCGTACGTAAAAGCAGATGAAAGTGGTTCGGGATCAATGCCCACGCGTAACATTGGGTTTGTGCTTCCTCAAGGATCACAGCAAATCGTTCCAGAAAGGAAGCGCGATCCTTATCGTCCCAAAAGATTTTTTCATTCATTGGGGTCGGGCCACGCTATCATGTTGAAATATTTAGATTAATGTTTCCCAAATGGCCGTTTTTAGCCCCAATATCGCTGTTTTTGATACCGAATGCCATTATAGCAAGCCACGGACTCTCGAAGTTGAAATACCTTCATGCTACTCAAGCAGATTTCTTCCTTTGAGTAAGTATGGGTTAGGCCTGCGGGACGTCCATAAATAAGTAAATAACTTGCTGTCTAGCTGTCTAATTGATATTTATGCTATTTCAAAACCTCTTTTTTTCTGTCAGATGTTCGGAACAGCAAATAATGAGGGACGTTGCTACTTAACTGTATTCTCATTTCTATAAGTAATGGGGGACGTTGTTACCTTCTGACCTTATTGCAGATACTCTAACAGTTTTTTATCATTGTCAACCAGTTTTTTCCCTCTTTCTATGCACCTGCTAACACTTTTCTCACTCAGCCTTAGCTCTGACGCTATTTTTGCTCCACTATGTCTTAACTCTATCGCTGCCAAATAGCTGATGATTGCCCTGATATTGCTAATATCCTTTTTGCGCTTAGATGATATCAAATCCTTGAGGTCTATGTTTCTATCTTTACTTACCCTTTTTATCAATTCATTTAAAGAAATCCAGGACTTAATGCTTCGTTCGTGAAGTTCGTTTGCCCTTTTCAATGCCTGAACAACAAAATCCCCGCTCCCCAAAATTCTTGCATCACCATTCTCGCGCTCTTCCTTTTTCTGCCCTAACAACACTGCCTTGTCACCCCCAGCGCTTCGAATCAATCCACCACCTTGCAAGTCTTCACGCCGCCCATGCTTTATCCCTTTTTCCACAAACCGCCTGTAGTTGGTGCGCGCTTCCCTAAGGCTATCTCCGAAATATCGAAGAATATCTTCAACCGTTTTTTCTGCAAGAGATTTACCATTGTTTTCTCCAGCGTTTATTAAAGAAACATCCGGTATAAGTGGATTTTTTCTTTTCCCCAACAAAGCGCTATGGCCAGTCCAAAGATACTTGTCCAACTCTTTTAGATCCTTGACCAGCTTTGCTCTTAGGGGGTTCAAGTGGATATAACGGATTAATTCTAACAGGTAAGGGCCTTCTTCACAGACGACAGATTTATAACGATTTTGGAAAAGGTGTCCGCTTCGCCTGTGACGTATATTGAATGTTACTGCATATCCGGTCATCAGACGTCTCATGACAGTACTCAGCGGAGTTGGCCCCGTACGTAAAAGCAGATGAAAGTGGTTCGGGATCAATGCCCACGCGTAACATTGGGTTTGTGCTTCCTCAAGGATCACGGCAAATCGTTCCAGAAAGGAAGCGCGATCCTTATCGTCCCAAAAGATTTTTCTGCGTTCGATCCCTCGGGCCATTATATGTTGTAGGACACCGGGGGCATCAAGTCTGGCTTGGCGTGGCATAAGTTAGCTCATGCTTTACGGCTGATGACACTGAACTGAAGATTAAGAACTTTATGGGATATCATTGCCTTTTTTTTTGACTTATTACGGTTTATACTTTCTGAAGCAACTCAAAGTACTTCTCTCTGCTCATCCCTATTATACGCATATTGTTTTTGATAACGAATGTCGGCACTTCTTTGTATTTCGGTATAACCACAGGCCTGATAGCTCCAGGATAATGATAAATAACATGATCCCCTTTTGTCCGAGCATACACGCATCCAGCCATTTCAAAAATCTTGACCTGGACTTGATAATGAGTCGGCTTGATTTTCATTAGACAGCCACTTCGATAGGTGTAAACCCAACTAACTCTTTGCGCACGCTCAATATATCAGCATTAATTTCCTCCAATCCGCACTCTTCAATAAACTGCTCAAATGTTCCCATCTTTTTTGTCTCTTCAATATTGATGAGTATAGCCTCTATGAGATTTTTCTTTGCCTGATGAACATCCTCGCCGCAAGAAGCAATATCCAATTCAGGACAATAAGAAACATACATATTACCTTCTTTCCATATCTCCTCAGTCAAACGTATTTTCATGAGCTTAACTCCTTTTTAGAGTGAACTACGTACGAGCTGCATTAATGGGGGACATCCTATAATCCTTCTGTCAAGCATAAAGGGTGCGTTTTTAATAAACGAATTAATTCAATAAGATAAGGAAACCATGCGGGACGTCCATAAATAAGTAAATAACTCGCTATCCAATTAATATTTATGCTATTTTAAAACCTCTTTTTTCTGCCGGATGTGGGAAAACAACGGGGTCACACGGGGAAGGGCAGGGGGGCGTTGGTGACTTGTATCATCCTGGGGAATGACTATCTGACCATAAAGGGTAGCCAGCACGTGAAACTGGTTGACACGAGCCAAGTTGATAAGCGGGGAAGCGTCTGAAACGACCACACTCAAGATCCAACCTCATCCAGCAATTCATCGGGTGCAAACCGAAAAATCGAAACCCCATGGGCACTCAGATAGGAAATAAACTCTGCCTGGCTGATACCCAGCAACTCAGCCGCCCTGGTATAAGTTAAGGCCCTCACCCTGACCAGATCGAGTGCCAGCAACTTCTCCATCTCGCCCGGCAAGGCCTTCTCGCTGACATCTGACAAAGAGGCAAACACTCTCGGCAATTCTACAGTTAGCTTTATTTTTTCCTGCATTTTCGTTTCTCCACTGCCTAAGACAGAACTCTTTATATACTAATTTTGTAAACTTATCGTTCCAGAGACACTTCATGCCTTCCGAATTCCCTTCCTCTTATGACTGCTTTCTGAACACCCATGCGACTGATTCCCAGAAATCTTGCGACCTCCGCGGCTGAATGACCAACTTCTTCAACAGCCATGATCTTGGACGCTGGTTACTTGTAAACTTTTATACAACACTGGATGACATTACCGGTAATCTCACCAAGGGAACTTCGATGATTTTTTCCTTTTTCCCTTCAATAGCAATTTTCTCCATTCTTCTTGAGACTTCAGCGGAATAGTATCTTTCACCACATTCATTACAGACTTTTGCCGGAACTTCTTCTATCACAACTAATTGGGTGCCCCATCTAAAATCTACTGTCACCTTTTTGTCTTCTAAAATACCTTTACGGCAAAAATAGCAGGTTTCCATCTTTATACTCTCCTTGTGAAAGGATCTTCCCATTTTGGGAGTTTTGGAATATATACTGTAATTATCAAAAGATTTTTTTCATAAAAATTTCCGCACAAAACGTGAATCCATATAGAATCTAATCCCTGACCTACAATAAGACAACTTTCACCTCTTTGATCATCGGGATACGGTTCTAATTCTTGGCCACTTGAAATTGCCGCTACAATATCGTCTATTCTGATTCTTTCTTCACCACGTTCTATTTGGGCATGATGTGACAAGTAAAAGCTTCCCTCTGCAACTTTCTCTCTGGCTATTTCAATATATGAAGCTAATGGCATAATCTTTTCTGCAATCTGAGGTAATTTTAAAAAATGTGGTTAAGTTTACGTTTGACCCTTACTTTGGGTGCAATTAAAAGTATTAGTTTTTCAAGCTGCTTTTTTGTCACATTTACTCCAATAATTTTCCCAGTCACCATTTTGTCGAAGTGTCCTCAATGAGAGCAAATTCTGTGCATTATCTTCTTTCCACCATGCACCTGCGATCTTTAATCTGTCTTGAATTACATAACGATGTGCGCTTTCAACTTCACCTGAGCCAATTGGTAAATCATTTTCCAGTGATTGCCTGCCCTAATTCATCGTATTAATTCTTTACCATTTTCATCAATAAAATTTTTACCATCCATTTTATTCCTTCCATTTCATTTCCCCGGACATAAAAATTCCTTTCATTTTTTTATTCGGAATTATACCTCAAAAGGCCACAAATTGCGATTTTTCGCTGGCCCTGAACACCAATAGCTGTGTTGCTCAGGCTTGAAATAGCTTGCTATTTCGCACCTTCGCGCCTTGCTCTTGATGCTCATTGCTCACCGAAAAAAACCGCAATTTATAACCTTCCGAGGTATAATTCACATTGATCCTGTAAGTGTTTTTTCGAGGAAAATTTTTATGGAAGAAGTCCCCTGTTGTCACTGTGGCGGTTTTTTTGTGCCAAGCCCAAGGCATAAAAATCAAAATTATTGTATGAAGCCGGATTGCCGGAGAGCCAAAAAGGCAGCCTGGAAGCGCGAAAAAATGCATACTGACCCGGACTTTAAGCTCGGTCAGCAATTGAGCAACAAAAAGTGGGCCAAAGTCAATCCGGATTATTGGAAAGAATATCGACGGGAAAATTCTGAAAAAACCGAAAGAAATCGGCAACTTCAAATTGTTCGCAATCGTCGTCGATCCAAAAAACCAAACCGTGCATCAGCATCCGATATGACTAAAACACTCAAAGCGATACTGTCAATCTGCTCGCTTATTTCTTTCAACACTGACTTATTACCATTGAAGAAGGCAATAACTATATTGGTATCCAGCAAGATCATTCGAAATTGACCTCTCGACCGAGATATCGATGTCGTTCCTGCTCTAATTCCTCAAAAATGGGTATAATAGTTGGGTCATCAGACCAGGCTCCAGATAACTCTGCAATGATTTTCTGCTTTTCTTTGGTCTTTAGAATAGGCTCGATCCTTACAATAACCCGTGTCCCGTCTTGAAGACTCACTTTCTTCGGCATGCGGGCATGCGGGACGTCCATAAATAAGTAAATAACGTTTAAATAATGTTGAATTATGAATGTTGAATTATGAATTTAATTGAGCGGAAACGCTCAATTGTTAGTTGTCAGTAGTTTGTGGATCGTTGAAAAAAAAATAAAAAACATCTTTTATAACTTATTTCTCGAGCACCTTACAAAAAGCCTCAATCACATCCTCAACATCCTTTTCATTCAAAGCGGCTGACAACGGCAACGAAAGTGTTCGTTCACCAATTCCATTCAGCATTTGGAAAATCCCCTTCTTTCCATCCGTAGGTCTCGCGATAAAAGGGATGCAAATGGATAGGCAGATAATGAACACCCATGCCGATATTTTCGGTAGAAAGGGCATTTAAAGTCCAAATCTCTACTCTTTCCGAGTTTGTCAATATCTATCAGCGGCGTATAAAGATGATACGCGTGCCTTGTATCGGGCTCCGGTTCTGCCGGAATTATACACGGAAGACCTTTGAAAGCCTCATTGTATTTATCCCAAATATTCTTTCTTCGCTCCCAGTATTTATCAACTCTCTTCAATTGATGAATACCCATAGCTGCTTGAATATCCATCATATTGTATTTATACCCAGCACGAATTACCTGATAATGCTTATACCCTTCATCGGAAAACCGGTTCCAGGCATCCTTGCTCATACCATGAAGTCCGAGGACTTTTATTCTACCGTCAAAATGGACTTGGGTTTTGAATAATAATCCCTTATTTTAATAAATCTTCAATCTCGGTGTCACTGAATCCAAATTGACGGAATATCCGTAATACATACGGAGGCGAGAACTCCTTCTCACCCATGTCAATGGGAGCCACTCTCTTTTTTCCCTCAACATGGCGCACGTATAGCTTATGGTCACCCTTTCCCTCTCTGTAAAATTTACATCCTCCGGATTTCAACAACCGGATAAGCTGTTTTGCCTTCAAAGAGGGCAGATTCTTAAGCATATAAAGCTCGCATTTCCAATGGTTCTGAAATGGTCTCTACTCCTTCTATTGTTAAAAACTCATGCAGTTCTTTTATTAATAAAGGGGCAGAATAAACGGTGCTATCTGTCCTTTGCGCTCCTGCAATAGAATCTATCGCTTCTTTTAGTTTTGCAATTGCCGCTTCTTTTGTATAACCCTGACCGACTATTCCATTTTCTAAACATAAGGCGACCCAATATGGACCACTTTTTCTTAATACTGCGGTATAAAAATCCATCGTATTACCTCCTTGGACAGGGAGAATTGGAGAACGAAGGTTCCCTCTTGTTTGGGTTTCGGATTAAATTTTAGGCCTGCTGGACGTCCATAAATAAGTAAATAACTCGCTATCCAATTGATATTTAAAGAAAGAGGAGGAAAAGTTAGGGACGTAGTTGACTACGTTGAATAACTTCTTTTTTTCACTTAGCATTTTCAACATACCAGTTGTATGTGCCTTTAGCGCAAGCAACAGAGCAAAAATTTATCAGACAGGATTAACATGATTTTCAGGATTATTTTGTTGCTCTGCCAGCTTTCGGATGAAGCTAACAGAAAGCAATCAGCCTGCGGCTGAGAGGCTTGTTGTGACCTTAAGTTACTTACATTTAGAGCGTTTAGATCGTTGGGAGTGTCCGTAGAGCGTTCCAGCCTTATGACTTTCTTAGGAATTCATCAGGAGTTATCCCTGACTCCTTCAAAATTGCGCGTAATGTTCCTTCTGGCATATCTCCAGAGTGGTTGGGAACAGTCGTATATCGACCTGTTTCGGAATTGAACCAGATTTCATGGCTTCCTGCTGCCTGACGGTCAAATTCAAATCCTAAGCGCTTCAATCGTTTAATTATCTCGCGATACTTAAATCCAGAAAGTCTTCCCATTTAAGTGCCTATTACTAAAGTATAATTAAATTTATCAGATACCGCTGGAAGAGATACTGGTCCCTCTCTTTCTATCTTCGCCTCAAATAACCGTCGAGCCACATCTCTTGAGATTTCTATAGCTTCAGATACAGTACGCCCTTGAGCAACAAGCCCTTGAACATCATCAGAAGTTGCCAAATAAACACCCTCCGGAAGTTTTTCAATATGAAGATTTATTATTCGTTCCATGGATGACCTCCCATAATGATATTAGGATTCTTGTCGGACCAAATTATCTGATTGATATTTCATCAAAGAAGTGCTAAATTAAAAATTATTTAGGGACGGCCTGCGGGGCGTTTTTAACTTTTAAACTTATCTTTTATTAGACAGGATTAACATGATTTTCAGGA
>JAJSZT010000100.1 GCA_030272815.1 Deltaproteobacteria bacterium | reverse complement strand
CAAACATATCCAAGAACCCAAAGTGCCAAATATCGGAGCAATCAAAACCATTTTTGAACTGCTTGGTCTTGCCCCAGGAATGGCTCAAATGGCCGTCGAGCAGGGCAAAGACGAACCGGTGCAGCAGCTACAAAAGGCAATCGCCGAGCTGGTGGAGAAGCTCGTACTCCTGCAACAGAACTTACAAAACGGTTTGTTCTTCTGGGGCCGGAACCTGTTGGCAGAGGAGGAAGCCCAAAAACTCAGCACCCGGCTCGATGATACCAAGACTTTTCTGGAATCGCTCCAAGCCTATACCTCGCCCGGAAAGCTCAAAAATTTCCGCTATGACACGCAGGAGGTTATTGCTTACAGGGACGGGCTTAATTCCCTGGCCGAAATTGAATCCCTCCAAGACCTGGTGGTCGACCTCAGTTCCACAGCGTCGTTTCTATCCACCGCCGAGGCAGTCTTACCCCCAAAGGACGCTTGGGTGGCCAAGATGAAGACGGTGCGTGACAAGGTGCTCACTCAACTCGGCAATCCAGACAAACGTAGCGCGGTAACATTCCGCCAACAGACCCAGCGCAAACTGAATGATCTCAAGAAAACCTATGTACAGGCCTACCTGTCGCTGCATATCAAAGCGCGGCTGGGTGTGAATGAAGACAAACGTAAGACCAAGCTTATGGCCGACGAGCGGCTTAAGGTTTTGCAAAAGCTTTCCACTATTGAACTGATGCCCCGCCAGCACCTGACCGATTTCCAGAACCGTCTCGCCGGTTTGGAAAGCTGTTTCTCGCTTACTGAGCAAGAGCTAAACGCTTCGCCTGTTTGCCCAAATTGCAGCTTTAAACCCGGCTCGGAGCCGCCCGCCGCACCTGCGGGCTCGGTCCTGGATGGTCTGGACGAAGAGCTGGACAAAATGGTGAAAAACTGGAACCAGACACTCCTGACCAACCTGGAAGACCCAACCACAAAGGGCAATCTGAACCTGCTAAAGTCCGAACCAAAGAAATTGGTGAACGGCTTCATCAAGAAACGTTCCCTGCCTAACAAACTTGACCAAAATTTCATCCATGCTTTGAGCGAAGTGCTTTCAGGTCTCCAAAAAGTTCCGATCAAAACCGCAGATTTAAGGACAGCATTGCTCTCCGGTGGTTCACCAGTTACGCCTGCGGAGATGAAGCAACGGTTTGATGATTACCTGGATCAGCTTACAAAGGGCAAGGAGCCAGGAAAAGTACGGATCGTATTGGAATAGGAACCGCGAATGGACGCTAATAGACACGAATTAACAACTCGGAACGGCAATAGTTTATTTGATCGTGTAGTAATCATTCTGGAGCAAGCACGAACTAATGTTGTTCGTACCGTTAATAGCGAAATGGTGCTCGCCTACTGGCACATCGGTCGGGAAATCATACAGGAAATTCAGGCTGGAGATGAAAGGGCCGAATACGGCAAGCAGGTAATAGAACAGCTTTCTGCCAAGTTGAACCATAAATACAGCCGCGGTTTTTCTACCACCAATTTGCGCTACTTTCGAACCTTTTACACGGTCTATTCCAATCGGATCCCTGAGATTCGCCACATTGCATGTGGCGAATTCAAGGCGTCCGGAAAACGCCACACCCAAAGTGGTGTTTTGGATGCCATGGCGTTGGCGGTCGAGCAAGCTGGCATCGAGCGTGGGTTTTCGCCCAATTTAGGCTGGTCTCATTACAGGGCTTTGATGAATGTAGAACATCAAAACGAACGCCTTTTTTATGAGATCGAAGCAGGAGACGAACGTGACCAAAATAGTGATTAAGGTTTTTGCTATTTTGGCTGTGGTGTGAGAGAGTTCAGGTGAAAGAGAAAAAGAATGGCAAAGCGTAAACAAACATCAAGACCTGCTGAAAAGCTCTTTGCAGATGATCAAATGAATATGTTTGAGAAATCCTATGAAGAACGGCTTCAGGAAGAGAAGAACAAACTGGTCGAATGTCTCGGCATGAGCTTCGAGAACGATGAGGAGCGGCGGAAGTATTTTCTTGAGAAGTTGCGTGAGAAGCTGAAGGAACCGGAATTTCGGAAGATCGAGGGTTTTCCGATTGGCGAGGACGAGGATGTCTTGGCGCTCTCTGATCCGCCGTACTACACGGCCTGCCCGAATCCGTTCATCGAGGATTTCATCGCGCATTATGGCAAGCCGTATGACCCAAATGTGCCTTACAGCAAAGAGCCCTTTGCTTCGGATGTGAGTGAGGGGAAAAACGACCCGATCTATAACGCTCACTCCTACCATACCAAGGTACCGCACAAGGCGATTATGCGGTACATTCTTCATTATACAGAACCGGGGGATGTTGTTTTCGATGGATTCTGTGGGACGGGGATGACGGGTGTTGCGGCGCAAATGTGTGGTGACCGAGCAACGGTGGAATCCCTCGGTTACCAGGTAAAGCCCGATGGAACGATTTTGCGCCAAGAAACTGACGAAAATGGAAAGAGCGTGTGGGTTGTTTTCTCCAAACTTGGGCCGCGCCGGGCAGTTCTGAACGATCTTTCTCCGGCAGCGACCTTCATTGCCTACAACTACAACACGCCTGTCGATGTCCCTGCTTTTGAACGGGAAGCAAAGCGCATTCTGAAAGAGTTCGAGAAAAAAACGAAGTGGATGTGGGAAACCATCCACTCAGATGGAAAAACAGCAGGGAAGATTAACTATGTAGTGTGGTCTGACGTTTATTCTTGTGCAGAGTGCGCAGGAGAATTTGTGTATTACGACCATGCGTTTGTTAAAAAAGGGAGAAAAGTTGAGTTTACCCCAGAGTTCTATTGTCCTCACTGTCAAAGTTTAATTTCAAAGAGCCCATCAAAGAACTCGGCTGCCCAGAAGCCTGATAGGGTTTGGAACACTGAATTTGATAGTCTAATAAACACGGCGTTAAAAAAGACAAGACAAGTACCTGTCATTATCAACTATAGCATAGGCACCAAGAGACATGAGAAAAGAGTAGATTCCAAAGATCTTGCAGTAATTAAAAAAGTTATAGGTCTCAATTTTGACGCACAATTCATACCAGTTGCTGAACTTGAAGAGGGTGACAAGACAGGTGATCCATTTGGTGCTGGTGTAAAGTTTGTTCACCAGTTTTATACACATAGAATACTTCAAGCTCTTTCACAATTCGTACAACAAGCGGACAATAGTCCGCAGTTTTTGTTCTTACTTGGAAGTGCTTTGCCAAAACTAACGATTATGAATAGGTACATGCCACAGCATGGGGGAAGAGCTCTTGTTGGCCCCATGGCCAATACACTTTATGTGCCTCCAGTAAGTGTTGAGAATAATGTAATCGATCAATTGTGTTTTCAATTCAAGAAAATTGCCAAAGCCCTAAATTCACTGAAGGGTAGTTTGATATCGACACAGGCCGCGCAGCAGATACACGTGCCTGATAATTCTGCTGACTATATATTTCTTGACCCTCCATTTGGAGCAAACATCATGTACTCCGAGCTAAACTTTATCAGGGAAGCTTGGCTGAAGATCTTTACAAATTCGGAACCAGAAGCGATTGAAAACAAAACGCAAAAGAAAACAATTGATGGATATAGAGTGCTGATGACCGAGTGTTTCAAGGAAACATATAGAATACTAAAACCAGGACGATGGATGACGGTTGAGTTTTCAAACACCAAGTCATCTGTGTGGAATAGCATTCAAAATGCTCTTTCGGAAGCGGGTTTCATTGTGGCATCTGTTACCGCTCTTGACAAAACAAGAGGGGGGCTACATGCCATGATAGGACCAACTGCCGTCAAACAAGATCTGGTCATCTCAGCCTACAAACCCAACGGGGGATTTGAAGAACGATTCCTGAACGAAGTGTCCACCGAAGAAGGCGTTTGGGATTTTATTCGCAGCCATTTGAAATATCTGCCTGTCATCAAAAAACAGGATGGAGTTCTTGTTTCGGTATCTGAACGCGACCCCCGCATCCTTTTCGATAAGATGGTAGCTTACTATATTCGCAAAGGATATCTGGTGCCCATATCCAGCCAGGAATTCCAACTGGGATTAGTCCAACGCTTTCCTGAACGCGATGGTATGTATTTCCTACCCGATCAGGCGGCAGAGTACGACAAGAAGCGCATGACGGTCAAGGAGGTACTCCAGCTCCAACTTTTCGTCTCCGACGAGGCGTCGGCCATTCAATGGCTCAAGCAGCAGCTCACCAGGAAACCGCAGGCCTTCCAGGATATTAATCCGCTGTTTATGAAAGAGATTGGTGGATGGCAAAAGCACGAAAAGGCCCTGGAGCTTTTCGAGCTGTTGGAGCAGAACTTTCTCCGCTACGACGGCAAGGGCGAGGTGCCCAGCCAGATTCACAGCTACCTCTCCTCAAACTTCAAGGAGCTGCGCAAGCTGGCCAAGGACGATCCGGCGCTCAAGGCCAAAAGCAAGGACCGCTGGTACGTGCCCGACCCGAACAAGGCCAGCGATCTTGAAAAGCTCCGGGAACGGACCCTGCTGCGCGAGTTCGAGGAATACCGCGAATCAAAACAGAAACGCCTGAAGGTGTTCCGCCTCGAGGCAGTCCGCGCCGGGTTCAAGAAGGCCTGGCAGGAGCGAGACTACGCCACCATCATCACCGTGGCCAGCAAGATTCCAAAGAAGATTCTCCAGGAAGATCCTAAACTTCTCATGTGGTACGACCAAGCGGTAACCAGGACGGGAGGCGACCAATGATTACCAAATGGAAAGTGTTCAACTTCAAGTCAATTCAAAAAGAGACGGAGCTTAAGTTTGCTCCATTGACGGTGTTTACGGGTGCAAACAGCAGCGGCAAGAGCACATTTCTGCAGACCATCCTGCTCGTAGCGCAGACCTTGGCCCATAAGGTCAGTTCACGTTCTGTCGTTCTGAATGGGGCTTTCACGCGGTTAGGTCAATTTGATGATCTGCGCAGTGTGGACAGTACTGCAGATCAAATCGTGATCGGCTGGACATGTCAGCCGCTGCACGATCCACAAAGCAGACGTGTATTAGGTCTTCGAAGATCACGGTTTTACTATGGCCGAAGCAGGCATGCGCTTTCATCGGTGTCATGTGAGATCGCTTTCGATACGGATGATTCGGGGGCACAAAAGGAAATTACGCAGATTCAGCCTCGCTTGTTCTCATCGCAGTTATCTGCGTTGATCCGCGATCCCGAAGAGGGCGATCGCCGCTCTTTCGTGACGATTCGCCGAACAAGTATTTTGAGTGACACATCCAAACAGAAGTGGATGGATGCATGCGACAGCGACGAGCTCTTGGCTCGGGCCAGCTTACAGTACGAGGTCGAATGCGATGAGGACTCCCTCGCGGACATTCGCGAAGACTTCGTGTCGGCGGTGCCGGCGGGATGTTTGCTTCGGCACTTTCTCCCGGATCGACTTTCTCTCGGCGTCAATATGACCGCTGAGGATGTTCAAACGATCCTGAACGTCATAGCCGGAGAGGGCCTCCGTGGGATGCCCCAGCGCTATTATGCGGATCGTGAGATTGCTGTCCCCGCCGCTGTTATTGATTTCATTCTCAATCTGGCTGGAAACGTGGGCGATGACGTTCGCAGAGCGCTGTCAGAGCGGCTGCAACATGGTCCCGACCTTCTCGGCTCGTCTATGGTTTCGCTGGAGCACCTCTCTGACGCACTACGCAGTGTCCATTCCAGCTTCCGTCGTGAGCTTCGACAGCAGATGGCAGAAGCCGAAGAACTCGCGAAACTGGTTAATGATTCCGTCCGAGCGGAACGTAAAGAGGAGCTCGCAGTTATACCGTTTCGTCCCCCCGGTGCCATTGCGGAGGCGTCCTGGTACTTGGACCACTTCTTCTCAACGGCGGTCCAGTATCTTGGTCCTCTTCGAGACGAGCCCAAGTCTCTCTATCCTCTCGCGCCAACGGCCAACCCTTCCGATGTCGGCCTCAAGGGCGAACACACCGCCGCAGTACTCGATCTGCACAAAAGCAGGCCCATCCGTTATATACCGTCCACAGCATTTGTCGAGGCGGAAGTCAAGGCCAAGCCGGTCACGCGCTCGCTCGAAGCAGCGGTAGTCGATTGGCTGCAGTATCTTGGTGTGGCCGATAGTGTTCAGAGTCGCGACAGAGGCAAATTCGGCCACGAATTGAAAGTCAACGTGAGCGGGCACAATCAGTCACACGACCTGACGCACGTTGGCGTCGGCGTAAGTCAGGTACTCCCAATTCTTGTCGCGAGCCTTCTGGCCGAGCCAGACACGACTCTCGTATTCGAGCAACCTGAGCTGCACCTTCACCCAAAGGTGCAGACGCTCCTCGCAGACTTCTTTCTATCGATGACCGTTCTCGGCAAACAGTGCATTGTCGAGACACACAGCGAGTACTTGATCAATCGCCTCCGTTTCAGAACCGCTGCTGCCGGTGAAAAGAACCCATGGATTTCAGCGTTGAGGGTGTACTTCGTTGAGCGGCCACCAGAGGGGTCTACTTTCCGAGAGGTAAAAATCAACGAGTACGGTGCGGTCATGGACTGGCCCGAGGGATTCTTTGACCAGAGTCAACAGGAGGCGGAGGCGATTCTTCGGGCAGCCGCGAAAAAACGCAAGACTCAACGGGGGAAATGAAGATGCCGAGCGTGACGATAGATGCTGGAGTTTTGGCAGCGCCGCCGGAATATGGCACGGTTGATGACGCGCACAGATACGTCGAGACTCTCTTGGACTGGCGCAAGCTTCTTGATGAGCCATGGGTGGCTATCTATATGAGTGAGGGAGCATCCGAGGCGCTCTTTGCTGACGGGCTGTACCCGCTCCGCGATAATTTAAAGAAGCTCTTTGCAGCTAATGGGATCGTGGAGTATGACGTTAACACAGTCGCCAGAGTGGTAGACACGTTGCTCCAACTCACACCGTCATTTGAAACATATTTCAGAATCCGAGATGTCTTGGCAGAGAAATTGTCAACTAATCCCGATATCTTACGACTATCGGCGGGCGACAAGCTTCAATCGGACCTTGCCCGTTGTGTAATCTTAATCGCGATCCTTCGCCTGCACTGCAGGGAACCTATTCGTGATCATTCTCTGATTCTTCGACATGCGCCAAAGCAGGTCGTTAATGTACGGGCCATAATCCACGAGATAGATCATGACCGTAACGATCTTAGCGCCCTGCCTACACATCCTGAAGTGTTCGAGGGTAACGTCTTGATTTGTGACGATTTCAGGGGACTCATCGAATGTTTGGACGAGTCATCCATCCTCGTCAGCTCCACAGACAATGTAGGCTTGGAGACGGCAATCCGCATCGCCCTTTATAAGTCGCGACTCGGGCGAGGTGAGGACCCTGATTGGAATGATGTGCGTGGGCTTCGAATCGGCCTGAGTTTCTTCGAAACCGTAAAGATGTCATGTACGGATCAGGCATCTTCATTTCCTGCAAAAGTCCTTCGTGCAATCGTTGAAACACTGGACGGAGAGAATCTGGCAGCGGTGCATGCACTGAGGACAGGCCCAGGTGGTGACGATCCCCAACAAATGCGGGGAGCAGATGGTGCTATGCGCCGCGACATCGATTATGAGTTTCACCTGCACTACTGGCAGTGTGATGATGGCATGGTGGAACTTGCGACTGTGGTGACGCATAACGACTTCACGATCCCTGGATAAAGTTCGCATGAATGATGTATGGAAATATAGCTCGGACCACGGGCAGATCTGTCAGGTCATCGAGTCCCAGACTCTTTGGGGCGAGACTACCTGCCGGGTGTGGCTGCCAGGCCTCGATTCGGTGGTCCGCGTTCCCGTGTTCAGACTCTCTCCCCTGGAAAATTCCGGGACCGGCACCGCTGACGGTATTGCCTATGTAACCGCTGCTGCGCAAGTGGCCGATGCCTTGACCCAGGACGTGCTACTCGCGCCCATCGAATCGTCTGTCATTCCGCTGCCACACCAAATCCGGGCCCTGTCCCGTGCCATTGCAGGTGACCGCGTGCGCTACCTGCTCGCCGATGAGGTCGGTTTGGGGAAGACCATCGAGGCCGGACTCATTCTGCGTGGAAGGAGGTGCTCATGAGTAGCTGGCGCGACCAGATTCTCAAGAAGTTCACTCCAAAGGTGGCTCGTCTGACCCTGGTTGCCGATCCCGATGGGCTTCTCCTGGAGGAAGGGATTCTTGAAGGAATACGCGAGCAGGGATTTGAACTAATCCCGTTCGAGGATCACGTTGCTTTCCGCTATGCCTATGAAACCAAATTCCGTTCCCGCTGGGACAAGGGAGAACAGACGGACCTGGTCGTCGCACTTCGCTCCGGAGCCAGCGATCTTGGTTCCTTGCCGTACGATCTGCTCCAAGCTGGTCGCCGGTTATCTTTCAACCTTGGAGAGATACTTCCAAACTTGAGCTATCCGGTGATAGCCGCCTTGGACCGCGGAGATCTTGAAGCGCTTTTTGACGCCCAAAAACGACATGCCCCCAATGTTTTGGGTGACAACGCTACAAAAGAGTTCGTTCTGCGGCATGTATTCGAAATCGCGCCTGAACTGATCAGAAAGCCGTCTGATCTGCTTCGCGTGCTACTTCGCCGCCATTACCGTGAACAGCACATCCCGACGATTCTGGATGAACGTTTCATCCAGGTCCTTCGCCAGAACGACGGCTTTGAAGGCTGGCCGCTCAATTCCATTATCCCGGACAGAGAAAGGTTTTTCGCCTTTCTCCAGGAACGCTGGCCGATCTTTCTCGACCTGTCTGCGTGCAACGCACAGGCTGGCCAGTCGGCAAAAAAAGATGGTTTAGAGATCAGCGAGAACACGGAAGCCTATGGGCTTAAATTTTCGGGCCCCTCGGACCTTCCTTTCGACCACGATGATATCCGTATCTACATTGACAATCTGTTTCTTGAAGGTTTGCTTCAAGCCGTTTCCCATAAGCGAGCCGATTCTCTGTCCAAAACCTGGCTCGCCATTGGCATCCGTATCGATGAGCAGGCAGACCGAACGCGTCGGGTGAATGGTCTGCTTGACAATATAGCGTCCACCATCCCGAAAGAGGATACACGGCATGATGACTGGTTTCACTTTGCAAAAACCTGGGCTGAGCTTATGGCGCTTGTTTTGGAACCGGATGCGGTGCTGCCCGAACCGATCCATCAGAGGATCCAATCTC